>JAAZNS010000451.1 GCA_012798185.1 Chloroflexota bacterium
AAAAAAAATATTATCAATATCAATTGAGACAGAATATAATTACTTATGATTCTTTAAAATTAATCAGGCTCAATCCAGTCATTATTCGAGATTCAAATCAAGTACGTAATTTGATCAGATGGGATACGAAAATGGAAAACTATGAAACGCTGACTGCCTCAGGATATGGAACTTGGGAAAAATTGTTTGAAGTTAATTTAATCACCTATTCAAGGATATATTACACACGCTTGAATGAAAAAACCCGCCAAATCATCGAATACTGCATTCGTTTCAGAGACCCAGATACAAGGCATTCGGATATCAGGATATTCTCATCCGAAGAAGAGCGTGCTGCGTTTTTAAATAAAAATTTTTCCAATTTAAATCTCCTGCCTATCGAAAACCCCCAAGCCGTTCTTATAAAGTATCCACTGAATGATTTGATTGGCAAATATCTAACTTCGATTACCTTTTTTATGGATTTTGTACAAATCCATATCGACAACGCTATATTTGATTTTTACTACTGGCCGTTAATTCATCATGGAGAAAAAATTATCAGCCATAAAACAGTGAAATATCACCATGAATTGTGCAAACTCATTGGCAATAAAATCAAACTGGTTGATGAATACCTGGATTTGGGTTTGGTGATTGAATTCGAAGACAATAGCATGGTAAACATACCGCTCAAGGTAGAACAGACATATCCTATACCTGAGATTGCAGAATACCATGGTCCAAATAAAGAATGGATCATGTGGCAAATCGGAGAACCACCCTTTGAATAACCAGGGACGATTTAGTTTTTTCATTTTCAGGGGGATTAAATGATTTCTGCTTCCTTTCTTATATACCAATATTTAATGGGATAATCATAATTACAGTAATTTATTCATAGAAGAGGTCGCGTAATGGGATTTCATGGTGCCTGGCATGGCATAATCCATTCTACAGACGAAAAACCGAAGATAACCTGGCCTTTGCTTAAACGGGTGCTGGGGTTCGCTTATCCATATCGAGGATTGATTGTTATCATGCTGTTCTTGATTTTGATGAACACCATGCTAACATTGCTGACACCGCTCATTCTGCGTGATTTGATCGATAATTCCATCCCCTCAGGGAATATTAATCGTTTAATAGCCCTGGCATTAGCGCTCCTTTTTGTACCTATTATCGCCGGAGGATTTAGCATCAGCCAGCGGCGGATCAACGCCCGCATTGGCGAAGGTGTAATTTATGACTTACGGCTGGCACTGTATGCCCGATTGCAGCGAATGTCTTTGCGTTTTTTTACCAACACCAAAGTTGGCGAATTAATGAGCCGCCTCAACAACGACGTGATTGGTGCACAAAATGCAATCAGCAGCACTATCGTTGGTATCATCACCCAAATAATACAAGCCATCGCGGTTTTAGCGGTAATGTTGACCCTGGAATGGCGGCTGACGGTTATCAGCGTAGTGATACTGCCCCTATTCATATTCGCAGCACGATCATTAGGGACACGCCTACGCGATATGGCGCGTAAGCAGATGGAAGCCAACGCCAGGATGAATGCTATGATGAACGAAACGTTAAACATTGGCGGTGCTTTATTGGTTAAATTATTCGGTCGCCGGCAGCTCGAAATCGAACGTTTCAGCCAGCGGGCGGCGCAGGTGCGCGACTTGGGTGTAGATCGGGCATTTGCTGGCTCAATCTTTATCGCCATCATTGGTCTAATCAGCGCTGTAGGGACGGCTTTGGTCTATGGATTGGGCGGTTATTTCGTCATTAAAGGAGCTTTCACTATTGGAACCATTGTGGCTTTTGGTGCATATTTAAGTAGTCTTTATAGCGCCCTGCAGGGGCTATCTAACGCTCCTGTCGAATTTGCCACATCCATGGTCAGTTTCGAACGAGTGTTCGAAGTCATCGATTTACCCCTCGATATTCCAGAGAAAACGAATGCCATAGCGCTAAAAGATATCCGGGGCGAAATCGTTTTCGATAACGTTTCATTTAGATATGAAACTGGTGATGAAATATTACTCAGTGATGTTCACCGCTATGGCAGCATGGATAGTGTGACCGCCGTCCTCTCAGGCGCCCAGCCAGACGAGGAGGGAGAAGAGATAACACTGCGCAGCCAGGCGCGCAATGTCGCTTTAGAAGAAATTAGCTTTCGAGCTGAACCCGGAAAATTAATTGCACTGGTGGGTCCCAGCGGCGCAGGAAAAACCACCCTCACTTATCTCATCCCCCGCCTATATGATGTGAATTCAGGGTCTATCCGTATCGATGGTATTGACCTACGCGACCTGACCCTCGAATCGCTTTCAGCGCAAATTGGCATGGTTACCCAGGAAACATACTTGTTTCATGATACCATCCGTACTAACCTGCAGTATGCAAAACTGGATGCCACCCAGGAAGAATTAGAAGAAGCCTGCCGGATTGCCAATATCCACAATTTTATTCAAGGCTTACCCGATCAATATGACACCATTGTAGGTGAACGCGGTTACCGCTTGAGCGGCGGCGAGAAACAGCGCATCGCCCTGGCGCGGGTTATCCTTAAAAATCCGCGTATTTTAGTGCTTGACGAAGCTACCAGCAGCCTGGATAGCGAATCGGAAGCCCTCATTCAAAGCGCCCTTAACAACGTTATGGCTCAGCGCACCAGTATTGTCATTGCCCATCGGTTGAGTACTATTCTGGCAGCCGATTTAATTTTAGTAATGGATAGAGGAAAAATCGTAGAAAGCGGGAATCACGCCGAGCTGCTGGCACAAGGTGGATTGTATGCTCACCTTTATGAAACCCAATTCAGAAAAGGTAATTCACCCTTGCGGGCAAGCTAACGCAGTTTCTCCTGATGTAGGAAATAAAGATGTCATTTATCCGGCTTTAGCTCCAGAAATTGAGCGAAAGACCGGATTGTATTTTATCGAAGATCGTGAAGCACAATCTTCAGCCGAATCAAACGATCTCGATCCAGCCAGGCACCTTTGGGAACTAAGTAAAATGCTGGTGAAAGAAAAATTCTTATAATTCGATTTCGAGAATATTTGGGGCTGTTCAAAAGTCATCATTGACATGTTGAGCGGAGCAAAATATTCTTTTTTTCGCTACGCTAAAAGTAGCAATCTACTTTTGGCACAGCCCATTATAAAATTCACAGAATTATTTTTTTAATATTGTGTTTAAGACGGTTTCTTTATCAATTGGCTTGGTGCAGAAGAACCAATCGTAGCACTTCAGCTGTTCTTTTCCTTCCATACGGTCTTTTGCAACGCCGCAGGAACCGGCGGGTGGTACGATGACATCATCACCAGGCTGCCAGTCTGCCGGGGTTGCCACGGAGAATGCATCAGCCGTTTGCATGGCGATTAAAGCCCGGTAAAGCTCATCGAAATTACGCCCTGTGCTTAGCGGATAATAAATAATCGCTCGAATGATCCCCTTGGGATCGATATAAAACACAGCGCGCACCGCCTTCGTATTGCTTTCACCAGGCTGGATCATGCCATACTTTTTTGCCACATCCATCGTGATATCTTCGATCAAGGGGAATTTGACTTCAACGTCTTTCATCCCTTTATATTCGATTTTCTCTTTGATGGTGCGCAGCCAGGCAATATGACTGTATAAACCATCCACTGACAAGCCAACCAGTTTGCAATTAGCTTGTGCAAATTTATCTTCCAAGGTAGCAAATGTTATGAATTCTGAAGTGCAAACTGGGGTGAAATCTGCCGGATGACTGAATAATATGACCCAGCTTCCTTTATAATCTTCGGGAAAGTTAATCGGTCCTTGTGTGGTCACTGCTTTAAATTCGGGGGCTTTATCGCCAATGCGAGGCATTGGGGTTATTTGCATTTCGGGATTTTCCATCTTGTTTCTCCTTTTGTTGATATTGGTGTTTTTAATAGTAAAAATATATGTAAACCATTGTTCTTATAAAATTCGCGCCTTGTCTTCTCTTCAAATTAAACGGTCAATTTTTCCCGGTTTCGACGAATACTTCTATACTTACTTTTCATTTCACCTCCTTAGTTTTAATCATTTAAAACTATATTAATGGCTCCTGCTTTGATTCTGGCAAGCGGGGCAATTCCCATAAAATAAAACACGAGCCCCAAACAATTGATAGCCGCTGGTTGAATTGATTTCATTAGTCATCTGATTAACATACTTGCTGTTAATATCCACAATGTTATGGCAAGAAATACATGCCAGGTTTACATGCGGTTCTATGTCCGCATCGTAGTGAACACTATCGTCTCCTGCATGCCCTAACACGTTGATCAACCCTCGATCAGCAAGCATATTGAGTGTATTGTAAACAGTCATCAGTGAAATCGATGGAAAATTTTCTCGAATCTGTTCGTAAATCATAAATGCAGTAGGGTGATTTTTATAGTCCATTAATAGGCTATAAATTGCCATTCTTTGCGGTGTGACCCTTATTCCGGCTTGTTTTAATTTTGATGTGAAATCATGATTGGGTTTCATTGTTATTTTATAATTATTATAATATTGTAATGATTATATAATAATATTGATAAATGTCAAGGCAAGGATATTGGAGATTTTAAAAAAGGTATTGTTCTGAAAAATCTGGGGAAATATATGGAAGTTCAGCTTGGCTCAACCAACTTTTTATTCTCTCTGCAAATCAAAGGAAGCGTTTTACAACAACCTCTCTACGATTGACATTCATTCACAGATACCATATAATAGAATAAGAATTCTAATTCTATAATTTCCAAAATCATGCAAAATTTCTCTTATCTGGTCCAAAAGCCTCAGCAAGCGCGCAGCCATAAAACAATGAATCAAATATTGAATGCTGCCGCTAAAATTCTTGAAAAAAAGACCTTCCAAGACCTGACCATCGCCGAGGTGGTTAAAAATGCCCATACTTCGGTCGGTGCCTTCTATGGCCGCTTTAAAGATAAAGAAGCTTTATTACAAGCTCTGGATGAGCGCTTTTTTCAAGAATTTGAAGAAGCGATTAATGCTCTATTAGCACCATCTCATTGGGAGGGCAAGTCAATCGCTTACATAATCAAAGATGTCACCCGTTTGATCGCCCATACTTACAGCAAAGACAAGGGTGTGATCCGTTCTCTAAATTTAAAAGCCCGATTATCAGGTGATTCCCTCTTAATAAGCCGTGAACAAAGAGCCTGGAACGTGTTGTATCCACGATTTCAAGAGATCCTGCTTTCCCATCAGGAAAAAATTAACTGCCCCAACCCTGCTCTGGCGATCCAACTGGGATTCAAGCAAATGTTTTATTGTATGCGAGAAATTTTATTGTGGGAACCCTTGCGCAAAGAGCCTCCCTATAACAAGGATGAACTTATTTCAGAATTGACGCGCGCCTATCTTTCGTATCTAGGGGTTAAAGAAACCAATTAATAATTTACATCACCGAAAGGAATCAACGACATGTCAGCTTCAAAAGAACGCTTTCTCCGTTATGCCCTTTTTTCAATTGTTTATTTTGTTGAAGGAGCAGTGTTGACGTATTTTACAAGCTTCAATGTATTATATTTACGTTCATTCGAGCTTTCCTTTTCTCTAATTGGCATTGTAAGCGGTATTACACTTATTCCATTCGTGCTTAAAATTTTTATTGGATTGCTCAGTGATAGAGTCAATTTATTTAAATTGGGTCACCGCAAACCCTATATAATCTTGGGGTTGATCATGCAATCCCTAGCATTCTTTCTTTTTCCCCTGATAGCACCAAATCGTCATTTCGGATTCTATCTCTCACTGATGATCATGGCAGCCTTGGGAATGTCGACGTACGATACCACAACAGATGGATTTTCAATTGATACCACACCCGAGGCTGATCGAGGCTTGGTGCAAGGATTAATGGTTGGCGGGCGCGCCCTTAGCGCGGTGATCACCGCTTCCCTGATGGGTTATTTTTCAGGCAGAGGTCAATGGCAGGCTATTTTCTACATGATCGGAATTCTCGGCTTGCTTGCGTTGGTCTTGGCTTTTCTTGTCCAAGAGAAGAAAGAACGACCTCCCGAGATTAAATTCTCCAGGACAGCGTTTAGTGCTTTTAAAGATAAAACTTTCCTCTTTTTCCTTGCCTTAGGAATTATTTACCCCCTGGCACTGTATAGCGCTGAGAGTATGGTCGGTGCATTCTTAAACGAGGGTATGGGAATTTCTTTGGAGATGGTAGGTTTATACACCTCTGTTTTTGGCATCGGAACCATTGTTGGCGGTCTGGTTGGCGGTCCATTGATGAAAAAAATTGGGCAGCGTCTCAGTGTACTTACCGCTTTATTCATCACCTCGATAGTAACTTTTACTATGGCAGCAGCTCCTTCAGGTGGGGTGATGTGGATAATTGTCTTCCTTTTCGGTTTCGCATTCGGATATTATGAAACCGTCTATTTCGCCATGGGGATGGACTTCTCAGACCCGCGTATCGCTGCCTTTATGTTCGCCGTTATCATGGCGGTTGGCAATATTGGCATTGGCATTGGTCAGCCGCTGGCTGGCAGTCTGGTGGATTTGGTAGGATTCCGAATGATGTTCGCTATCTTTGGGGTCATCCATTTATTGGCACTTCCTATTGTGTTTGCTATTTTCCGGTTAAAAAAGTTATCCACAATGGAGGCTTAATTGCGTATTACTTCTATAGAAACCCAACCATTAACCTTGGAACTCCAGACACCGCTGAAAGTCGCTTATGGCACCTATCCGGTATTGGAATATGCCCTATTGAAGGTATTTACCGATGAGGGTTTGCTGGGTTTAGGGGAAGCCTCGCCCGATCCCGAAGTTACAGGCGAAACTCAAGCTTCAGTCTTAGATGCACTTGAAAATGCTTCGCAATTCCTTATCGGAAAAAACCCTTTTGATATCTCAGCGATTATAAATTTATGTTCTAGAGAAATCCCATCATATCCAGCGGCAATCGCAGCTATCGATATGGCACTTTACGATCTGATCGGGCAAAAGCTGCAGGTTCCGCTTTACCAGCTATTGGGTGGAAAAGGACGCCTTGATATTGGTCTTTATCCGGTAATACCGATGGATGAACCATCGGTGATGGCAAAAATGAGCCGCAATTTTGCAGAAATGGGAATTGATACTTTAAAAATTAAATTGGGCTCTGATCCAAAGCTAGACCTGCGTCGATTATCCAGTATAGTTGAAGCGGTAGGTAATCGCGTTAAACTACGTCTTGATATCAACCAGGGATGGAAAGATGCAGAAACTTCTCTTCAAGCCATTCAAGCCATGCAGGGATATAATATCGAATGGATTGAACAACCCGTATCTGCCGGAAACATCGACGAATTGGCAAAAGTCACAGCGGCATCAGATATCCCGATAATGGCAGATGAGAGCTGCCATAACCCTATCGATGTATTAAAAATCGCATGCCATAAAGCAGCGAATATGATAAATATTAAACTGATGAAATGCGGCGGTATCGATCAGGCAATGAAAATGTTGGCTATTGCAGAAGCAGCGGGTTTGCCTTGTATCCTTGGCTCGATGGGAGAGAGTTCGATTGGCAGCGCCGCGGGATTACACCTGGCAATAGCCAAACCGAATATCATTGCTTGTGAATTGATCGGTCCATTGTTTATCAATAATGACCCGGCATACGGTTATCAAATCGATCGTATAACTTTACGAGCCTCACCCTCAAAAACACCCGGATTAGGAGTAAAACTCATATGATTGATTGGAACACAATTCAAAATGAGGCGGCGCAATTATTAAGCGACTACATAAAAATTAAATCGATAAATCCCCCCGGCAATGAACAGCAAGCGGCAGATTATTTAACTAATTTACTTCGCAAGCTCGGTTTTGAACCGCAAGTTTTCATTCCTGCTCCCAACCGCGCCAATCTCATCGCGCGGTTGCCGGGAAATAACAGCAAAAAACCTATCATCCTATATCATCATATGGATGTCGTCGAAGCTGATCCCCAATGTTGGTCTTGTGATCCTTTTGGGGGAGAAATCCGCGATGGGTTCGTTTGGGGGCGGGGAACACTCGACATGAAATGTATGGGCATCATGCAATTGCTGGCATTGGATTTACTGCAGCAACATGTCCCCAACCGTAAACGCGATATTATTTTCATGGCGGTATCGGATGAAGAAGCAGGTGGTTCTTTCGGTACAGGCTGGATGGTTGAAAACCACTGGTCTGATATAGAACCAGAATATGTTTGGGACGAAGGCAGTTTTGGTATGCAGGATTTATTTGGACCAACGCCGGTTTTTATGGTATCTGTGGCTGAAAAAGGCTCCTTGTGGATTAAACTAATTGCTCATGGCAAACCAGGACACGGGGGTATGCCTCATGATGAAAATGCCGCGGCCATTCTTTTAAAGGCATTGGATCGGGTATTGACACTAAATTCAAAATATGATTTACATCCAATCCCTAAATTAATGTTTCAAAAAATTGGCAGTATTTTGCCCTTTCCAAAATCCTTTTTGCTAAAAAATATACACAATCCATTTATATTTCGCTTAGTACAGCCCACATTATCTGCGAATACATCTGTCGCAGCAATGCTCAAAGATACTCTCTCACTTACCGTTTTGCGCGCCGGGGCAAAAGAAAATGTTATTCCCGAACGCGCTGAAGCCACCCTGGATATTCGTCTTTTACCTAATCGTGATCCTGAATTGTTTATCAGAAATCTAAAAACGCTCATTGCCGATGAAAGAATAGAAATCGAAATTATTCACCTTTCCGAGCCTTCTTCAACAACCGAAGTAAACACAGAATTTTACAGCGTCTTATCATCTGTGCTTCAAAAACTGGTGCCGAAAAGCATCACGGTCCCCTTACTCACGCCCGGAGCGACCGATTCGTGCTACTTCCGTCGTAAAGGTATAAACAGTTATGGATTGATCCCCATCATCATCAATCCAGGCGAAATTGCACGCTTCCATGGCATCGATGAGCGAATCTCTCTTGAAAATCTACGGATGGGAACACAAATTATCTTTGAAGTCTTGAAGAAATTGTGTGAATAAATCGATACAAATTCATAATGAAATCACTCGGTATACATATGTTGATGCATTGGAGAGAACGAATGTAAATACTCACCTGTTATGATCGCATCAGCATAGTAAGGATGAATTCATACTTTCGAAGAGTCAGTTTACAGAGAGAAAATCGAGCGATCCCTTGTCTGCTGCTACACTATCGCGTTTTTATTGACCATCCAAATCCTGCTTCTCACGTTTTAGGCAATGTTTAATGATTCCCTCTTTGGCGATCAATATTTAGCTTTTTCAACGTATTGATTGTGGTATAAATAATTTGGGTATTAACCCAAAGGTCAATAATTTAATGGATTGGTTGGATTCTGGCTATTCCTCATTTTATTTTATCGCTTGTTTCCGTAGTCATAATGAATCAGCATCCCTTATTAAGGTCATTGTTGGCAGGAGGCATATTTCCATTTCTTCGCTGCGGAGGCGGTAATTGCCTACATGATAGGAGATAATCGGTTGTCATCCAGCGGATAATTCGCCAGCATTGGATATGTGGCAGTGGTTTTCTCCCGTTTGATTGGATTGATAATCTCGATCAAAGATCGAACAAGACAATAATAATTGAGAGGAAAACATGACAAACATCAATAATTCGAATTTATCAATATTAACCGCTGATGCTGCCCTTGAGCGTTTGGCTGAAGGCAACCAAAGCTTCATGGCTGGAAAAATGAAATCGCCTCACCAAAATGAAGAGCGCCGCAAAGAAATTGCTGCTGGTCAAAAACCCTTTGCAGCAGTATTAGGCTGTGCAGATTCACGCGTTCCGCCAGAAATTATCTTCGATTGCGGGTTGGGGGATTTATTTATCGTCCGTTCTGCTGGGCAAGTGATAGACCGCGCTGTGCTGGGCAGCCTGGAGTTGGGCGTGGTTGAACTGGGCATCCCTCTTATCCTGGTTTTGGGACATTCAAATTGCGGCGCTGTTAAAGAGACCCTGGAAGTACTAGAAGGTCATGCGCACGCTCACGACCAGATCGCGGCTCTGGTCGAAGGTATCAAGCCTGCTGTTGAAGCTGCCTCAGGAAAACAAGGGGATAAAGTGGATAACGTTGTCAGAGCTAATGTGGAATTGATCGTACAACAATTAAAGAATACTCCTTTATTGGCAGAGGCGCTTAATAATGGGCGGGTTAAAATTGTGGGAGCCCGTTACGATCTTCAAACGGGCATGGTTGATATCATTGTTTGATGAGCAAATCATAGCGATTTGAATGATATTTGCCTTCCCGCGGTTTATATTTATCATTATCTCAATATAAAAAAGTTCTATTGAGGAACATCATGCAAATGACAAACATACCCTTTGGAATTACAGATTGGTCAACAATTGAACAATCAGAGCATAAAGGTGAAACCGGCGTTGCGTATTGGCGAACGCAAAATTTTGGGGATATCCGCGTCCGTATGGTTGAATATTCACCTGGTTATTTAGCTGATCACTGGTGCTCAAAAGGACATATTCTTTTATGCCTGGAGGGCGAACTGCACACTGAGCTAAAAGATGGGCGTAAATTCATTCTTAAACCGGGAATGAGCTATCAGGTCGCCGATAATGCCGAACCTCACCGGTCAACAGCACCAAATGGTGCAAAACTTTTCATCGTCGATTAAATAGCGCCCCAAAATTGGAAAACAAGAATGGAACAGAAATTAATTAAAGAAATCAGTGCTTTCCAACGGGATGAAATCACCAACCATAAATTGTATAACCAGCTGGCAAATCTCATTCGGGATAACAACAATGCCCAGGTGCTGCGCGATATGGCTAAAACCGAGCTGGAGCATTACCGCTTTTGGCGGGAATTAAGTAAAGTTGAGGTTGCACCAAACAAATTTTTAATCAACGCAATCATATTACTCACCCGCATACTCGGGTTGACTTTTACAATCAAGCTCATCGAAAAAGGCGAAAAAGCCGGTGCCGAGCAGTATGCAGCCTTCGAAAAATATGTTCCTGGTGCTGCTCAGCTTGGTTTAGAAGAAGAAGAACATGAACGCGCCATGATGAACATGCTCCACGAAGATTTTCTTTCCTACGTAGGCTCCATTGTTCTCGGGCTGAATGATGCTTTGGTCGAACTGACTGGAACTTTGGCTGGGTTAACTCTGGCGCTTCAAAACGGTAAATTAGTTGCCGTCAGCGGTTTGATTACCGGAATCGCAGCAGCTTTTTCGATGGCTTCTTCGGAATATCTATCAGCGCGGGCAGAAGAGAATGCCAGAGCAGGGCGGTCTGCGCTATACACCGGTATAGCCTATCTGATCACTGTTTTTCTTCTCATTGCGCCATATTTATTGCTTCCTCAAACCGATAACTGGATTTTCATCAGCCTGTTTATTACCCTGCTTATTGCGGTTGCTATTATTTTTGGATTCAACTTTTATATATCGGTTGCTAAAGATCTGCAATTCTCCAAGCGTTTCTTCGAAATGTTTACCATTAGCCTTGGAGTGGCTGCTTTCTCTTTTCTGGTTGGATTATTAGTTCGAAACATTTTTGGAATCGAAATCTAATACAAAGAAGTATTAAGGTCATTAAAGAATGAAAGAAAAAATTGAAAAACTCCTCGGCGATCTAATCGCAATTGACTCCACCAATCCAGAGATTGTCCCTAGCGCAGAGGGAGAAGCAGAAATTGCAGCTTTTGTAGCGAATTGGCTAGAAGAAGCAGGATTGGAAGTCCATCTGCATGAATCAGCACCCAATCGACCTAATGTCGTCGCCATTGCACGCGGCAGGGGTGGAGGGAAATCCCTGCTTCTCAACGGTCATATGGATACCGTTGGTGCCGGTGAAATGATTAAACCACACCAGCCAGAGATAAAAAATGGGCGGCTCTTTGGGCTTGGCGCTCTGGATATGAAAGGGGGATTAGCTGCCTGTATGCTGGCAGCTGCCCAGGCAAAGAAACTCCAATTGAGGGGAGATGTCATCTTGACTGCCGTAGTGGATGAAGAATATGCCGGCAAAGGAACCATGACAGTAGCTGAACTCTACCACGCCGATGGCGCAATCATTGCTGAACCGACTCAATGTCAACTTATTGTCGCCCACAAAGGATTCGTTTGGCTGGATATTGAAACCATTGGCGTTGCAGCGCATGGATCGCGACCCGACCTTGGCGTGGATGCGATCATGAAAATGGGCTCAGTTCTCTCCGGTTTGGAAGAATTGCAAAATTCTATGCAAACCCGCCAGCCGCATCCTCGGCTTGGTCATCCTTCTCTGCATACCTCTACAATCCAAGGAGGACGAGAACCATCCACCTATCCAGAACGCTGTACACTTTCGATAGAAAGAAGAATACTCCCTGGTGAAAATCCAGAAACGGTTCGCGCTGAAGTTGAAGAAATCATTGAAAAACGAAGGCAAATCGATCCGCAATTCAACGCAATCATACGCACCGGTCTTTACCGAACCCCGCTGGAAACGCCCGAAGATGCGGCGATTGTTCAAGCAGTAAAAGCAGCTGGTTCAAGGGTATTAAACTATTCACTCGAATTATCCGGTGCGCCATATTGGACCGATGCTGCCACACTTTGGCAAGCAGGTATCCCCAGTGTAATTTTTGGTCCAAGCGGGGAAGGAATCCACGCGGCGGAAGAATGGGTTGAACTGGAAAGTGTGGCAGATTGCCTTGAGATTTTTATCGAAACGGCTCAGCGATTCTGCGCGTGACCAGCCGGCGTGCTGCTACTGATCATTTCTCGTTTGTCGAAGAGGCATGCACATCATCATGCTTAATCATATTCAAGGAATAATCATCTTTCCCAAGGCAGAGAGGGGTACGATAGTTCTTGCCTAGCCAGGAGACTATGAAAAATGCAAAATGAACTTACTCAACCCGGTTCACTTTTAGATTTCCAAGGCAATCTGACGCAAATTGGCTGGTCGCGCCAGCCGCTGCTGGATTGTAATTTGGAAAATGCCCGCTTTTTTTCACTACGCTTTCTGCAGCGCTTTCGCATCAAACGGTGGGATTATTATGCTGTATTTACGCCGCGCCGCTTCTTCTCTGCTACCATCGCCGACTTGGGGTATGCGGGTAATATTTTCGTTTATACATTAGATTTCACATCCGGTGAACTTTACGAAGAAGGGCTGGTTATACCTCTGGGCAGCGGCATTCAATTTCCTCGAAACAGTCAAAGCGGAAAAACCATTTTCTCCAACAAGCAGGCTACGCTCAAGTTCGAAGCAGAATCCGGCAAAAGAAACATTTTTGTCGAATGGCAGGCATATCATCAGGGGCGTGGAATAAAAGCCGAAATCTCTTTAATCTGCCCGCCTGAACATGAATCCATGACCATTGTTATTCCCATCCCATCCAACCGTTTTTACTACAATCGCAAAATCAACTGCATGCCGGCGCAGGGAGTTTTGCAATATGGTGATATACATGAAGAACTGCAACCCAAGGATTGTCTTGGTTCACTGGATTGGGGTCGTGGGGTATGGCAATATCGCAGCTTTTGGAATTGGGCAAACGCATCGGGTTATCTGCCAGATGGAAAAACCATTGGGTTGAACCTGGGCAAAGGTTTTGGCGACCTGAGCCAAGCCACCGAAAACTGCATCATCCATGATGGACAAATTCACAAGCTGGACCAGGTAAGTTTCGATTATGATCCTGCCGATTACATGAGACCATGGATCTTCAAAGACAACAACGGCAGATTGGATTTAACTTTCACGCCATTCAAAGAGCGGGTAGCAGCCACCAAACTGGCTGTAATCCAAAGCGAAGTGCACCAAATGTTTGGCAAATACTCGGGTTTCGCCGCGCTGGATGATGGACGGGTGCTAGAAATCCACAATTTGATCGGATTTGCCGAAGAACATCACGCCCGTTGGTAACCGAATTAATCCAATTCAAACTGACCGGTATAGAGCTGATAATACCTGCCGTGCTGCCTTAACAAATCATCATGATCGCCGCGCTCGACAATTTCACCGTTTTCCAATACGATGATAGCATTCGAATTACGGACTGTCGAAAGACGGTGCGCAATGACAAAAACCGTACGGTCTTTCATGATAGCATCCATGCCTTTCTCGATCAATCGCTCGGTGCGTGTATCGATAGAGCTGGTAGCTTCATCCAA
This sequence comes from Chloroflexota bacterium, assembly GCA_012798185.1. Lineage (GTDB taxonomy): Bacteria > Chloroflexota > Anaerolineae > Anaerolineales > UBA4823 > JAAZNS01. The sequence continues at coordinate 14,160 of JAAZNS010000451.1, forward strand.
AATCATTACCGGGGGGTCTGCAACCGCGGCGCGGGTAATCGCCAATAATTGCCGCTGTCCCTGAGAAAGATTGGCACCATCGCCGGTGATCATCGTATCATATCCCTTAGGCAGGCGCTTGATAAATGAGTGCGCATTGACCATTTTTGCCGCCTGAATGCATTCTTCGTCCGTCGCATCCAAACGCCCATAGCGGATATTTTCCATTACGGTACCAGTGAAAAGATGAGTATCCTGAAGTACCATTCCCAAAGACTGCCGTAAATCGTTTATTTGAATTAATTTGACATCTATACCATCATAGGTAATCTGTCCCTGTTCTATATCATAAAAACGATTGATCAGATTAGTGATAGTGGTTTTACCAGCACCGGTTGAACCCACAAATGCAATCTTTTGACCCGGCTTGGCATACAGCGAAATATTTTGTAAAACCAATTTCTCGGGCTCATATCCAAAAGTAACGTGTGAAAAACGGACATCGCCCTTAAGCTCGATATATTTATCTGTTCCATCTGATTGAGGAAACTTCCAAGCCCAATGGGATGGCCGGCTGCCATTTTTACTCAATTCAATGGAACCATCATCATGTTTGTTAACCCCCACCAGGGAAACAATACCATCATCCACCTC
>JAAZNS010000452.1 GCA_012798185.1 Chloroflexota bacterium
ATTTACTTATTCCCTGAAGCGGGAGAAAAAATTATTGCCTTAGGATCAACATTGCAGGGCAGCGGGAATTTCATCCCGATGATCGACCCGAGCTTTGCCGGTAAGATTTCTCTCGACAGTGAAGCTGGCGCCGAGCAAATTGCTTCTGCCCAGCCGGATTGCGTGATCATGAAAAGCACCAACGCCGAAAAAATCGGCGCGCCTCTCGAAGAGCTGAAAATCCCCGTGGTTTACCTGGATTTTGAAACTCCCGATCAATACCAGCGCGATCTAAAAACCCTCGGCCAGCTATTTCAAAACCCTGCCAGGGCAGAAGAACTGGCAGCTTATTACCAGGGCAAGGTCGATGCTATTTCGAGTGAAGTTTCACTGCTTACCGATGATCAAAAGCCGCGCACTTTGATCCTGAATTATTCCGATAAAGACGGCGAGATTGCCTTTAAAGTCCCTCCGATGAACTGGATGCAGACCATCCTGGTTCAAACAGCCGGCGGGCTGCCTGTTTGGGAAGACGCCAGCCCGGGTAAAGGTTGGACAAAAGTAAACCTGGAACAAATTGCTGCCTGGAACCCCGATGTCATTTTTATTGTCGCCTATTTCAACCCAATCGATGAAGTGCTCGCCAAACTTAAAGCGGATGCCCAATGGCAGGCTTTGGACGCCATGAAAAACGGGAATGTATTTGGCTTCGCCAGTGATGTTTACAGCTGGGATCAATCTGATACCCGTTGGATTTTGGGGTTGGCATGGGTAGCCGGAAAACTGCACCCTGATCTTTTCCCCAATTTCAATATAGTTAATGAAGCGCAAGCGTTTTATCATGATCTTTATGGGATGGACGAAGTATCTTTCAAGGAAAATATTCAGCCTCTATTATCAGGAGTCGGTAACTGAAACCTAAAGAAACCCTAACCACTAAAAAGCCTTTATCAACCACATTGAGCCGCAGCCAAGCGCTGGTGTGGCTTACTGCGCTGCTCATTGTAGTATTCTTGATTTCGGTTTTTCTTGGCAGATATCCCAAACCAGGATTCATGAGTTTGGAACGCTTATCTGAAGATGAATTAGCCCGATCGCTGATCTTGAATCTGCGCCTGCCGCGTTTATTGACGGCGGTCTTGTTAGGCATGTCGCTTTCGGCTGCCGGTGCTGTCTTCCAAATGATCTTTGGCAATCCTTTGGTCGAGCCTGGTTTTTTAGGCGTTTCCCAGGGAGCATCGTTTGGAGCAGCTTTCAGCATCATATTCTTATCCAACTCAGCCTGGATGGTGCAGACTTCGGCAGCACTCTTTGCCCTGTTTGGGTTGGGGCTGTCATATTTCCTGGCTCGAAGAATTCGATTGGGCGGGTGGGTTCTGCGGCTGGTCCTTTCGGGCATTGCCATAGCCGCTCTATTTTCTTCTGGATTGGGGATGCTTAAATACATTGCCGATCCATTACGCCAGCTTCCCGAGATTACCTTCTGGCTGTTAGGCGGATTGTGGAGTATCACCTGGAAGAAATTTCTCTTCATTTTTCCAGCCGTGACGATTGGATTACTGATCATTTACCGTATGCGCTGGCGGATCAATATCCTTTCATTAAGCGATGAAACTGCATTTTCTCTCAGCGCTGCACCCGGACGCGAACGCACCTTGCTGCTGACAGCATCTGTGCTTGCTGTATCCGCAGTTATTGCGGTGGCGGGCATGGTGGGCTGGGTAGGATTGATTATTCCCCATATTGCCCGGCGCATTTTCGGTGCCGATGCCCGCACTGTTTTGCCAGCTTCTATGTTAATTGGCGCTTGTTTTGCTGTATTCTGTGATGACCTGGGCAGGGTGCTTTACTCCGGCGAGATCCCCTTGGGGATATTGACTTCTTTGCTTGGAGCAGCCATTTTCATGATCTTAATGATGCGCCAATCATCATTGGTGCAAAAATGACTCCCACCTGCATGTTAAAATTCGACCATATTTCTTTTAGTTACCCCTCAGCTGCCTGCTCGGTGATTCAGGATTTTAATCTCGAAATCGAAACCGGGACGATTACCGCCATTTTGGGACCCAACGGCGCCGGCAAAACCACGCTGCTTTATCTGGCACTTGGCTGGTTAAAACCCCAACACGGCAATATCCTGCTGGCGCAGAAGGCATTGAGCAATTACAGCCGCCGCATGATCGGTCAATGGATGGGTTTGGTACCGCAAAGCGAACATATCCCTTTCGAGTTTTCGCTTTTAGAATTTGTCCTTTTAGGGCGCGCCCCTCATCTCGAACCATTAGATATGCCGGGCAAAGAAGATCTTGACATTGCTGCTGAAGCGCTGCACCGGGTGGGCATGTCGGCATTGCAGCATCAATCCATCCACAAGATCAGCGGCGGCGAACGCCAGTTAGTATTGATGGCACGAGTCCTGGCACAGCAACCGCGCCTGCTGCTTTTAGATGAGCCAACTTCCCACCTGGACTTATGCAATAAGGGACGACTGGTGCATTTACTGCGTGAACTGGCAGGGAAAGATATTACCATCCTGTTTACTACCCATGAACCAGATGTCGCTTCTGCCCTCGCCACCCACCTGGTTTTGATGCGAAAAGGGGAAATATTGAAAACCGGCACATTGGAAGATGTTTTTACCGCCCAGAATTTGAGTCAACTGTATCAGCTACCCGTTGACGTGATCGATGTTGCGGGGAGGAAAATTGCTATTTGGATATAGCCGGTGTTTACTTTTCCTTTGGGCACACCGGCACTTCTCCCTTATTTGTGTTGGCATTCAATGGCAAGCCAAAATAAGGTGAAGGGTCGAGGGTGTTGCGGATTTCTAATTCGTTCAGAAAATGCCCCGGGTTGGAAGGGTCATCCAGCACAATCGAGAAATGCAGGTGAACCCCGGTGGGATTGTTAGAGTCGCCGGAATAATTACCCTGATAGCCCAGCAGTGTTCCCGCATCCACATAAGTTTCGCTTGTGCCTGGTGGAAATTCCGGTACGATATACGATTTGCCCTCTGCATCCGCCAGATGTGTGTAATAAAGCCAGATCTGCCGCTTAGGGTACAATGGGTCTTGAGAGATGCGCACAATCAGCGAAGATTTCCATTCTGGCAGGCGGGTGAGATAACCGGCGTAAGCCGCCCGTACAGCTACCTTGCCCGGCTCGCCGCCGCCAAAAATATCGATACCCTGGTGGCGGTGATTAACGCGGAAAGAATCATCCCATAGATAACCGATAAAACCAGAAGTGGGAAAAATAAAAGGCGCCTCGCCGCAGCGTTCGCCGACATGGATTGCCCAATCAGGATGCGCTAGGGGGTCATTTAACCATGCTATCACCAGCACCGAACGTCTGGCATCGGTGGCGTATTTACGGTAAAGGAAATATCCGGCTACCAAAACAGCCACTACGAACACTGAAATGGTTAAACGTAATAATAATCGTGATGACTTCATGAGTTTTGGGGAGTGTTTTCCCCGATATTGCCCGGAGTGTTTTCTTTATGATCTGCCAGGAAAAGCGACACCCTTCCGCCGGTGATTTGCTGCAAGAGCCTGCCCGCTTCCCGACCGGCAGGCGATGCCATAGCAGCCCGGGCGCTTTCCGGCGAGTCGAAATACAGCTCAAAAATCAAGCCTGGCAGGGTTTTTCCAAAGAGAATGGCATCCACCCGGCTGAATGTCTCCCGCAGCAATCCGGGCATGCTTTCTGCAAGATGCAAAAATCCAGGCCAGGCTTCATCAAAGGCGGAAGAGTCATTCATCTGTTCGATCACTATCACCAGTTTATGCATTGGGCAGCCTCAGGCGTCCATTATACCGCAGGGAATTCCACTCGACTTAAATGCAACCTTCACACATTTTTTGCGTAAGGTATCATAGAAACAACAAAAGGAGTAAATATAATGTCTTCAGAATATCGTCGTCTTTACCGCTCTCGTAAAGAGCGTATGCTTTTTGGGGTATGTGGCGGATTGGGTGAGTACTTCAAGATCGATCCCACGCTGGTCCGCCTGGCTTTTGTTATCGCTACGTTATTGGGCGGGCCGGGGTTGATCGCTTATGTGGTTTTATTGATCGTAGTACCGGAAGAGAACGAGCAGGTAGTCGAACCCGTGGTTGTTGATGCGCCGCCCGTTGATGAACCCCCAGCCGCATGAGCAAGTTGATAACCGGAATGTACAGGTTGTTAAAAAAGTAATAATGTCATGTTGAGCGGAGCAAAACATCTTTTCTAATAATAAGACTCTTCGCTCCGTTTGTCATTCTGAGGAGCGTTCTTTGCGACGAAGAATCTGTTTTTAGACCCTTCGCTCCGCTCAGAATGACAGGACCCTTGGATTGTCATTCTGAGGAGCGTTCTTTGCGACGAAGAATCTATTTTTAGACCCTTCGCTTCGCTCAGGGCGACAGCCAGTCGATGAAAAGATTCTTCGCTCCGCTCAGAATGACAGAATCCTTGGATTCCATCGCTCCGCTCAGGGTGACAGCTTACTTTTTGCTAAAAAACAATCGCCTCTGTTTTAATCACTTCCGCACCTGCCTGGGCAAGTTGAGTATTCCAGGTTTCGATAAGTTTAGCGGCATCCTTGGAATAATTGCTGTGAGCATCACTTGCCAGGGTTACCTGGTAGCCTCTTTTCAGTGCGTCCTGAGTGCCGGCTCTGATGCAGCCGTGGGTGACCAGTCCGCATATCACCAGACGGGCAATGCCCAGCTTATCTAGTTCCTCCCCCAAGGTGGTATCTTCGAAAGCACTGCCATGTTGCTTATGAATGATCAATTCGTTTTCCCGCGGGTGAAGAGATGGATGTAATTGCCAATTCACCGAACCCACCGGAAAAACCTTGTCGCTCTGGTGCTGGACGTAGATAACCGGTACGCCAGCTTGATGGGCGCGTTCCACCAGCAAATGGATATTTTGCAGCAGCAAGTCGGCTTTGTAGATAGGGGTAGATCGATTGAACAAGCCCTGCTGCACATCGATAACGAGCAAAGCAGTAGAAAGCACAATATTTTTCATTAATAATTAGTCCTTGTTTTTAAGGGAGTCATTAACACATTATAAATATCAAGAAAGCTAATGACATCTGCAACTTTTTGTTTACTATGATTATATAATCTCAATCTATCTCAGCAGGTTCTGTCAATAATCGGATTCCATCCAATATCTTCTCAATGCGTTTTTTTGAGAGAGAGCCGATTCGCTCATCCAATTGTCTTTTGTCTACAGTGAAGATTTGTGAAACCAGCACAGCACTCTGTTTAGGAAGATTGCCTTCCTCTACATCCAACAGCACATTACCAGGCGCGAGAGCACGTTTTAAGTTTGAAGTCAACGCACAAACCACAACAGTATTTATCTTACTCTGATTGAAAATGTTGTTTTGCACAACGACATGAGGGTAACGATACCCCGGTTCTGATCCGAATGGCTCTTCGACTTCAATCCAATATATCTCCCCTTGCTTGATCACCATTCGCCCCCCAAAATTTTGCGGTGTTGCTTGCGCATTTGGCGAAGATAGGTTTGCTCATTCAATTCTGTCTCTTCGGTATATGCATCATTGAGTTTTTCCAACAGCTGCTGGTTTTGATAATGGCGGATATATTCTTCAACTGCCATTCCAAATAATTCGCTGCGGGAAACGTGCGGCTGGCGCGCTAATTTATCTACCTGATCGAATAAGGATTGCCGGATGGAAATAGCGGTTTTTATATTAGTCATTGTATATTACCATTATTTATACCATTTGTTTAACATCTCGTTATATCATTATCAATTGATCTAATATATAAAGCGGATCATATCAGGCTCTTCCACCAGCCAGTGTGCCCAATCTTCCCGCCCATTTTTTACCGCTGCCTTCGAAGCCTCATTCCAATCATATGGCGCAGCTACCACCTCCACTTGCCAGCTACCGGCAATATTGGCGAGCAAAGCATAGCGAGCATGCGGGCTGCCGCATTCCATAGCGAATCAGATGAAGTGATAGAAAATTCCCTTTGTCTTAATAATTCGAATTTGCTTCTATATAAATTATCTCCCTTGACATCTTTCTTCTTGAATAACAGTAAAAATACATCTCCAGGCTAGTGAAATCCAGGTTACCAAAACAATAGCTGTCCAATAATACGCCTGATAATTGAAAAGCATATCCTTTGACCATAAAAAGGGAAGATCAATCAGGGCGATTAAGAATCCGCCCCAAAGCTGGTTTGCTTGAAATAGGGGAATGATCCCAATTGCCAGCACGCTCAACACGCTGTTGCCAGCTGCATAAGGCGCCAATAGGAGCGAACCGGCAACGAGCATTCCCACTTTCTCACGCGATAGTGCGGGGCGGCTTCTCCAGGCAATATAAAGAAAGCAGCCCAATATCGTGATCCATACCAGCCATATGATAGAAGGCGGTACAAAACCGAGACGTTTCAAGGCAGCGGTAATGCTGATATCGATGATACTGCCGGTGTATTGTTGATAGTTTTGCCCAAACACTGCCGCCAGCCAGTCTTTACCGCGGTAGATCAGCGATAGACCGATTATGCCTGTTAATATCACCCCTAATTTTAAATAGTCGCCTGGATGCCAGGTAAGAAACAGATAAAAGGCAACGACCAATAATAACAGGGTAACCTCTTGAATTTTTATTGTGGCAATTAAAATTCCTGCTGCCAATGCAAAAACGTTTTTTTTATCATATCCATAGATACTTAATAACACCCCGCCCACAACAATGTTTTCCATGTTGCCATCTGCAATATTGCGCAGAGCCGGAAAAGAAATCACCAGCAAAAAAATACTTAGCCAGTAAATTATTTTTGAATTAACCCGCGGGACACTGATTACAAGAATAAGAATGCCAATTCCTGCTAAAATCCCCCAGGATGCCTGCATCGATAAGAAACCTAAGGGTAAAAATGGAATTACAGACCAGGGTGGAAAACGCAGACCACCGATTACAGGCAGATATTGTAGATTGCCATCACGGAATGAAGGCCAGATAGCTTTCCAATCCATGGCTAATGTATTGTTTTGAGTTGGAATTCGCTCGAAGAAAAAAGCAAAAAGAACCAATACCGCGATAAGAACAATGGCCAGGAATGCCCAATCGAAGAAGCGATATTTCATAAACAATATTCGACCTCTGGCAGCCACCTGTTGCAGTATTGGTGTGTAAGAATTTCACAAAAGCCCATTTCAACAGCCTTCGCTAGCAGTATATCACCACAATTTCTTATCATAAAATACCATGACTATCAATATTATCAGTACGCGAGTTTATTAATTCCCCCAATATTCAATTATTGGAATTTATTTCGATAAGGGTAATACAGAATACAACTTAACCTCCCCGAATGTATTCACCTCATAAACACCATCGGACTGAGTTAATGAATTTATTCCATAAATTGCTTCGCGGGATCCTAATAATACATATGTGACACGCCACTTTTGCAACATACTTTTTCGATCGTTTGAAGAGGTCGATGGTGAATAGAAGCGTTTAATATCCTTGTCAGTTTCGATAAAATTAATTGTTTCAAAAGCGTGCCCCGACACCGCAAAATGATCGGTATATGCCGGTATAAACGCCCCCAGCACCGATGAAGATAAAACTACTTTGTCTTTCTTACCAACCTCATTCAACTGCTGGAGCGCTTCATATTCATCCTTTGACATGAATAGCTTAGGATCTTGATTGAGCACGCCGGCGGAGAAAATGATGACCAGCACAATGTTGGTCGGAATAGTCAAAAAAATATATGCCAGCGTTAGAATACGGCGGAATGAATAAAAAGACATTTTTGTATGAACGAACTCGTAGAATCCAATTCCCGCAATAAGCGCAATAGGAATGTGCATTCCCAGGGAAAGCCTTCTTTGCAAATTAATGGGAATATATAAGCCAATCGCCGCACATATTAGCCAGCATAGTAATAGTTTTTCCACAGCACCTTTCCGGTAAATCAAGGTGATACCATAGATCATCGGAATTAAATTCAACCCGAAGCCCAGAATGAAATATAGTACCGGCGGAGACATCGCGACCAATTGGCGGTTCCATTGCTTGAACACAGCATCAGAATATATCCAGCCATAGGTAATTCCCACGATGATTAAATCTATGCAGAAAACTACACCGATTACCAATAAATTAATTAATTTCTCCTTTTTATAATATCGTATTTCGAAAATAATAAATATGTCGATCACGCCAAAAACAATTGCGGTCATGAACGGTTGAATCAAAATAAGAAGGATCGTTTCCACACAAAGTAATATCGCTGAAAAAAACAGCGGTTTTGCATTCTTGATTACCGATATAAATTCCCGCCAAATCATAATCAATAGTGCCTGACCCCATGTAAAATGAGCCGTATCCATGAGAGAGAGAAAGATGTTTGATTCTGGTACGGTAATGTCTGTCGACAAACTTTTTCCGTTCAACGCAATAACCAGCCAGCCTAGTCCCGAGGATAAAGCAACAACCATAAAAACGAAGCGTTTCTTATTAACATCATTGGTAATATCAGAAATTAATAAGTAGACATTTATCAATAAACAGACTCCCCCGATATCTCTAGTCATGTGATATGCCGCAACGGGAGATAAGTTTAATAACCTCGAAATATGCCCAATCAAGAGATAAAACAAATAAATAGGGACACCTTTTTGTTCAAGGGAAGAATATGAGAGACGGAACAGCCAATTCCCCATAGCCCCCTGCCTGATCTTGGCGATATAACTCAAATTATCCTCCGGCGCAATTGTCACCCCGCCGAAAAAAGCATTATCATTCGCAGCCACATAACCCAATACATATGGCAGGTTAGCCAGGGTGACGATGATCAGGATGGCAATTATTAACCATATCCACTCATATTGATTTATCATCCGGTTATTATCATTGAGCTCATCAGCCATGATGGAAATTCCTTTTTATGGTCATCGGCACAGCAACGACGATAATGACGCAAAAAGCAATTATGCTGACCCACTTTCCTATGGTATATCCCAGGGGCTCATAGATAAACACAACCTCAGTATCTCCCGGCTCTAGCCAAACGCCCTGTAAAGCACAATCCACCATAACCACATCGATTTTTTCCCCGTTTGCATAGGCATGCCAGCCGGGCGCCCAGGTTTCAGAGCGAACCAAAAGACTCGGCTCATATACTCTTACGTTTATCTTTTCTCCGTTAGGAATTCTTTCGATATTTAATACATCGATGCGCTTGAAGGTTAGGTTGCCAGCGGTTGAACGGTTTTCCAACACTGCCACATCCTGTAGGTTTACATTCGACAGATCCTCTTCGCAGCTGGATTTTTGACGAATATTGATTCTTTCCACACCAAAGGCTCTTCCAAAGCCTTGTCCGATATCGAATAAGGAATATTTTTCATCTTCTGCTATCTTCGTATAGGGAAAACTGCCGGCTTCGTTCGGCAAGATGATGAAACGGATATTCAGTAACTTTAAGATTGGCACTTGTGGAAGCAAGTCCGGGCATTCCTTCAACGCCGCAGGGGAGGTTTGTATGGCAGGAACCGACACGGCATATTCTGAATAAGCGCAGCCGATGGCATAATTCACAAGACGGGAATAATGCGCCAGTTGAAACGAATCATAACCATCTGCAGCGTTCAGCCGGTTTTTCACCAAGGCGGCGGCATCGATGCCTCCATAGGGAGAAAATACCCGGTCGTATTCTTCAACCGAATTGGATATTGTCTCTATCAATTGATTCGATTGAGCAATATTGCTTTCTTGCCGGGGGATTATCTGGTTTTTCCCCACAATCCAGAGATCGATAATGATAACAAAGCATAAAAGACCAAATTTCATTTTGCTGGGTTGCCCAATAAGCAAAATTAAACCAAGTAACAGGGCAATAAACGCCGGCGTGGTAGTGAATGGAAACGGTATTAAGCTAGAAATGATTACCGAAACCGCATAGATGGTTATAAAGACAATCCCAATGAGTTTTAATGATTTATGGGAAATATATCCGCCATTCTGCCAGTTTTCAACAAAATACGCACACAGAATGGAAAGCGCAAATAGCGTAAAAATCCACCAGCGGGTCGGAATTCGCATGATCGAGAGTGATGGGAATATCTTGATAAATATTTGATAGATTGGAGTATAAGACCCCAGGCTCATAAAAATCCCTATTAACGCCATGATCACCCAGAACAATTTCCGTCTATTTTTTAATCCCTGAATGATCTCAATAGCAGTGAGAAAAACAACAATGCCGCCAGGGTATAAATATAGTTCCGGGTATTTTAAGGTGGGCGGAAATAAAATATTCAGCAAGGCAACAAGCGGCAGACTTCCATAATATGCATCAGCTTCCGACATGCCAGCCCGATTCGAAAGTGGTAGCAATTCGAAAAACGGAAATAATTGAACCGCCCCTAACCCGATACATATAATTCCCGCAATGGATACCAATGAAAAACACTGAATTAACCAGGTATGATTTAATTGAAAATGATACAAACACCACAAGCCAACTGCGATAATAGTAAGTACAAAGATCGTCCCATGGTTTATTGCCTGAGCGCAAAAACCGACTCCAGCCAATGCAGCCCAAATTTTTTTGTTCGATCGCCAGTATTTTTCGATGAATAACCAGATCCAAGGCCACCAAGAAATTGCTGAAAGCATAAAAAAATGTCCGCCTCCCAAATGTGCCACCCACTTAGGTGTTTGCGAGAAAACGATTGCCCCAATCAGGGATGCTTCGGGTTTCAAATCGATTGAGCGCGAAAATAAATAGCTTCCGGCTCCCATCCATGCAATATGGATGGCAGCGCATAAATTGAGCGCCAATGGAATAGGTAAGATTAATGCCAGCCAATATACCGGGTAAAAAATGGGGGAAGTCGGATGTCCAGCTAAAGGTGCTCCGCTTAATTGGTAAGGTCGCCATAAGGGGAGTTTTCCGGTTTCATGAATCGTATGGGATATAAAGCTGGCCAGCGGATACACTTCTCGGGGAAGATCAGTTCCAAGATCGGAATTCGGGAATATTAATGGTACAGGAAAGGTAAACAAATAATTCCAATAGAAGATAATTGGTAACAGAATCAAGAAACCGATATTTAAAACATCCCGGGAAAAAATAACCCCCTGCATGCGTTTCCATTTACTATCCGACGGAACGTTGAATTGTCTTGTCATTTAGGGTTATGAAATATTCTAGGTAAAAATTTATCTGATTCAAACAAACATCTGCTAACCTTGATCTAATTTCCTTGTCGCCACGATTATCCCTTATCGATTTCCGGGAATTTCCTCCAGCGGACGGTTTCTAGAAATGACGCCATCCCTGTTCCTGGCAAAATTAGTATAAATCGATGATCAGGTTAATGCAAGTTTGTAGCCAAGCGATATATAATATACCCATCCATTTCCCCGCCCAAGGAGCCATCATGACTATCGCCATCGAAAAATCCCGTTGCACCGGCTGCAGTTATTGTGTGGCTGGCTGCCCTGCCAACGCGATCACCCTGCATATAGAAACCAGAGCCTGCCCGCAAATCGACGAGCATATCTGCACCCATTGCGGGGATTGCCTTTACCTGTGCCCCAACAATGTCTTCAGCGCGCCCGAGCTTCAGACTCCGCCTGTCCCGTTAGATGGTCATTATGACGCGGCAGTGATCGGTGCCGGCATTGGCGGGCTGATGACCGCCATCGGTCTTGCCCGCGCCGGCAAGAAAGTGGTGGTTTTAGAGCAATTGGGCTTCGCCGGTGGAAAATACACCCACCTGGATTATCGAGGCTATGCCATCAGCACCGCTGCCTGGACCTGCGCCGGTCCCAACAGCCGCATTGGCAAACTGTGCACCAAATTAGGCGCAGAGATCGAATGGGTCACCATCCACGATATCAAAGCCCGCGGCGACCATTGGGTGGTTACCCGTGACGGGCAGCGTTTCAACTCACTGGATGAGGCGCAGGAAACCCTAGTGGGAGGCAAGCGCGGCATGGCGCAAGTTTACCGCTGGATGGCAGATATGTATGACCCTGGTATATCTTTACCTGCCGATATGACTGCCCGGCAATATATCGAGCAGTACTTCCCGGGCAACACAGCCTATGTGAATTATGTCCAGACCATCATCACCTATTGCTTTGCCTCGCAGACAGTGGATACTTTTTCCGCCATCGAAACCAAACGCGCCATCGTCGATTCCATCGAAAATATGGCAGATTGGGGAACGGCAATAGGCGGCACGGCTGCTATCGTGCAAGGGCTAGTGAATGCCCTGCGTAAACACGGCGGGCAAATTGCCCTGCGTACCAAAGTTAAACAGATTATGGCAGAAAATGGCAAGGCAAAGAGTGTGCTGCTGGAGGATGGACGTCAAATCGATGCTGATATCGTCGTACACAATGGGGGATTGAACCGTTTGATGCAACTGGCAGGCGAAGAGAATCTGCCGCCGGCGTATATACAACGGCTGAAGAACGTCACTCCCGCCAATGTGGCGGCATTAATCTTGGGCACCCGCGAACCGCTGCTGGGAGAAGGTCACTCGCTTTTACATACGATGGGCTGGGAACGCACTTTGAATTGTTACGCTCCTACCTTTTTTGATCCACATTTAGCGCCAGAAGGCAAGCATGCTCTGGATGTTTTCTGGGTCATGCAGCCACCTTTCAACCTGCGCCAGGAGGTGGATATGGTGCTGGCGCAGCTGCGCCAGGTGTTCCCTAACTTTGACAAGGCTG
>JAAZNS010000453.1 GCA_012798185.1 Chloroflexota bacterium
AATGCCCAGGTTAACCTGGAGGCAGCCCGGGCAAAAGCGGAAGCTGAGCGGCTGCCCGTGCAAAACTCGCTGGATGATCTGACTATCAATGCCTCCGCGGCGCGGGGTGAAGCTGCCCGTAATGTAGCGGCTGCAAACCGGGCAGTACGCGATGCTGTATATAACCTGGACAATTTTTTAGTTTCATCTCTTCAAGCTAACCTCACTCCTGCTGAAGGGATATCGGTAACTCAAAAAATTCTCAATCAGGCACGGGCTGCATTCGAACCTTATCGCAATGATTCATTAGAAAACGATCGGCGTAAAAAATTGAAAGAAGCTTTAGACAATGCTCAAAGCGAATACGACAGCGCTGTTCGGCGAATTGAACTGACCGCCGCGCTAGAAGCAGCAGAATCCAGATTGCGTAAAGCAGAAGATGACCTTGCCAAGCTGCAAAACGGTCCTAACCCAAAGGATGTTGCTATCCTGGAAGCCCAATTGGCTGCCATTGATATTGTTCCTAAGCAGGCAGAAGTGCAGTTAGAAGCTGCCCAGAAGAATTTAGAGATTGCCCGTTCTTCTCTCGGCACTGCCAAAGCAGCCGTTGCGCAGGCACAAGCAGCCCTGGACTTAATCGAGCTGCAAATCCGTAAAACCACAGTTGTTTCTCCCATGGATGGCGTGGTGCTTTCTAGCAATGTCGAGGTGGGCGAGGTGATCCAGGCTGGCGCTTCAGCGATGACACTTGGCAAATTGTCAACTTTAAACCTGACCGTCTATCTGCCTGAATATCGGATTGGTGAGGTATCGCTTGGTCAGACAGCTCAAGTGACCGTAGATTCATTTCCGGGTGATTCTTTTCAAGCCACGGTGGTTTATATCGCCGATAAAGCAGAGTACACACCACGAAATGTACAAACTGTCGAAGGGCGGCGGAATACGGTTTTCGGTATCGAGCTGCTCCTCGAAAATGCAGATGGCAGGTTAAAGCCCGGCATGCCTGCCGATGTGATTTTCAAAAAGTAGGTTTTTTATGGAATGGCTTATCGAGGTTTCACATCTTAACCGCTGGTTTGGTGAGACGAAGGCAGTTCAAGATATCAGCTTTCAAGTCGCTGAGGGTGAAATTTATGGCTTGGTAGGACCCGACGGCGCAGGAAAGACTACCACACTTCGTCTGTTATGCGGGGCGTATCTTCCAACCCGGGTGGGCGAACATAAAACGACAGTTCGTGTTGGCGGGTTCGATATCTTGAAAGAAACCGAGAAGGCGCGTTCGCAAATTGGTTACCTCTCCCAACGGTTTTCGCTGTATGAAGACCTGACGGTGCTGGAAAACATCCGTTTCTTCGCAGAAATACGCGGGCTGCATTCCAGCGAATGGCAGCCGCGCTGCATTGAAATTCTCGATTTTGTCGGTTTGATTGAATTTAAAGATCGGCGCGCCGGGCAGCTTTCAGGCGGGATGAAGCAGAAATTAGGCTTAGCATCTGCCCTGGTTTCCCGACCAAGGATTTTGCTGCTGGATGAACCCACCACCGGAGTGGATCCAGTAACCCGCCAGGATTTTTGGCAGCTTATTATTCATTTGGTTGCCAATCAACAAAACGGCAAAGGCGTGTGTGTTCTGATTTCAACCCCTTATATGGATGAGGCTTCGCGCTGCCACCGACTCGCCTTCATGCGGGGGGGAAAAATTATTTCTGAGGGTACTGCTGAACAAATGCGCCAAACTTTGCATGACCGGATATGTGAACTGCGTGGTTCGCCTTTGCCCTTGCTAAAGCAAATTGCTGCCCGTGAACCCGATATCGAAGATGTGACTGCTTTTGGCGATCGATTACACTTGCGACTAAGAAAAACACTGACACAAGAAACCATCGACCGTTTGCAGGATTTGATTCAACAGGCAGGCGGGCAGTTCGAAAACGCCCGCCTTATACCGCCAACTTTAGAGGATGTTTTTATCGACCTGGCTAATAAAGAGGCATGATATGGATTTGCCTGCCATCCAAGTAGAAAACCTGACTCGTCGTTTTGGAAATTTTGTTGCGGTGGATCATGTCACTTTCCATGTTCAGCCCGGTGAAATTGTTGGCTATCTTGGTCCCAATGGCTCAGGCAAGACAACCACAATCCGGATGCTTTTGGGCTTGTTGAAACCAAGTGAAGGAACTGCCCGTGTTTTGGGCTATGATATTGCCCGCCAATCTGAGCAAATTCGTGCTGTCTGTGGCTATATGTCACAGAAGTTCGCTATTTATGATGACTTGACGGTGTGGGAGAATTTACAATTTTATGCTGGTGTGTACGGTATTGTAGAAAAAAAAGATATCCAAAAAACTATTGCCCATGTTGGGCTGATTGATCAGATGAATATTCTAACCAGCGAACTTTCCACCGGATGGCGGCAGCGTTTGGCGCTGGGAATTGCTTTGGTGCACAGCCCAAGATTATTATTCCTGGATGAACCGACATCGGGAGTGGACCCCAACGCTAGGCGTGCTTTTTGGGATTTGATTTACGACTTATCATCTAAGGGGGTGACTATTCTGGTAACTACCCATTACATGGACGAAGCAGAATACTGCAACCGGGTGGGCATTATGCGGGATGGGCGTTTATTAGCGATGGATACTCCCTCCGGGTTAAAAGAAACTGCGTTGCCTGGGTTAGCCTGGGATGTTTTTGCTAATCCTATGATGGCTGCGCTGACTAAATTGGAGAAATGCCCTTTAGTCTTACGCGCTGGTTTGGCTGGCGATCATTTGCGGGCGATAACTGGGAAAAATGTAACTTCCGATGAATTGGAGAGCTTTCTGGCTGGAAATGGCATCCAACAGGTGCATCTTGAAAATGTGGAACCCTCCCTGGAAGACGTTTTTCTGGCTTTAGCTGCTCGCCCCTTAAAGGGACCTGACGTATAATTAAAAAATATGATTTTCACCATACCCCGGGCTATATTTATTGGTTTGCTTCAACGCGCATTTCTCATTTTACCTTCGGGTAAGGCGTTCCTCGATATCCCTGGCGGTAATTTGTTATTCGCTTCAGTGGGATGGCTGCTCTGGCAGCCCGATTCCTCCCCGGGATTAGTAGCGCGGGTCGGAGAAGATTACCCGCAAGCCTGGCTGGAGATGTTTCATCAGCGCGGGTTAGATACACGTGGTATTACCGTGCTGCCTGAAGCGGTAGATGTGCGGCATTTTTGCGCCTACACCAGCCGCACCACTCGGGTGACCGATGATCCGGTCAGCCATTTTGCCTGGCTAAAATTGCCATTTCCGAAAATGCTGCTTGGTTATCACCCTCCCTCAAAAATCGATAGCCGGACGCGTTTATCGGCAACCTCAATAAGATTGGGGGATGTTCCCGATTTATACCTGGATGCCGGTGCTGCACATCTTTGCCCGGTGGATTATCTGACACACAGTTTACTGCCTGCTTTATTACGCCAATCGCAGATATCAACCATTACTTTAGATCCAGCAGCGGGGTATATGAATCCGACTTATTTTAATTTGGTGCCCGCGTTGGTCACAGGTTTATCTGCTTTTATGCCTTCAGAAGAAGAATTACGTTTTTTATTCCAGGGTCGCAGCAACGACTTATGGGAAATGATGGAGGCATTAGCTGCTTATGGATGTGATTTGATCGTGGTTAAACGCGGCGAGGGTGGTCAGGCATTGCTCGATGCAGCGGCGCATAAGCGCTGGGAAATTCCGGCTTATCCGGCGCGGCTGGTCGATCCAAGCGGTGCTGGGGATGCTTTTTGCGGCGGCTTTCTGGCGGGTTACTGTTCCACTTATGATCCATTAGAAGCAGCTCTGACTGGTAATATTGCTGCCTCGCTTGCTATAGAAGGCAGCGGCCCTTTTTATGCTTTGGATGCTCTGCCGGGATTGGCGCAAGCCCGTTTGGAGGCAGTGCGCCAGGGGGTGAGGATGGTTTGAAATAATTCAATGTATTGGGTAACATTAGATATTTATTGTTAACTATTTGGGGGATAATTTACGAATCCATCCAATACAGGGTTTACGCGAATTGAAGCGGATAGTATTAGCAAATCATTATTGCTTTAAACCAATGTTCCCTGAAATTACCTCGAAAACAATAACCTAAGGCGATTTTCCCGCTTGTTAAAGGCTTTCGTATAAGATACACTTATTAAAATCTAAGTTGATTACCTTTATCATCATGAATTGAATATAATAAATACATATCATCTATTCTTTTAATGATTTTGTTTATATTATGGCACTGTCATCCATGAAAAAAAGCCAGAAAGATTTTATTATCAGTAAAGTTATTGATCTCGCCATTCAAATCCAGCAAATTCCGGCGCCAACTTTCCACGAGCAGCAGCGGGCAGCTTTCGTTCACCAATGCTTTATGGGTGAAGGATTGCACCCCGAATTCGATTCGGCAGGTAATGTTTTAGCTTGCATCAGCGGATTAGGAATCGCACTGCCGGTAGTGGTTGTGGCTCACCTGGATACTGTTTTCCCTGAAAACGCAGATTTAACAATTTCTCGCCAGCCAGACCGCTTGTGCGGACCAGGCATTGGCGATAATGCATTAGGGGTGGCAGGTTTATTTGGCTTAATGTGGCGTCTTCGCCAGGAAGCTCGCCAATTACCCGGGGATTTATGGCTGGTAGCTGATGTATGCGAAGAGGGTTTGGGCGATCTGCGCGGCATGCGCCAGGTGGTGCAGCGATTTGGAGACAAGGTATCTGCATATATTATCATCGAGGGGATGGCTTTGGGGCAGGTATATCACCGCGCGCTTGGCATAAGCCGTTATCGCATCGATGTACGCACACCAGGCGGTCATTCATGGACAAATTTCGGGCAGCCTTCTGCTATCCACGAGTTATCGGCGTTGGTCGTCCAGTTGACCAATCTCCCCCTTTCTGATAATCCCCGCGCTACACTCAATGTGGGTAAAATTTCGGGCGGAACATCGGTCAATACCATTGCCAATCACGCCCAAATAGAATTAGACCTGCGCTCGGAAGACCAAACCACTCTAAATAATCTGGTCGATTTGGTTTTATCTTGTGTGGCTGCTGCCAATAAAAAATCTGTTGCTGTAACAGCAGAGTTAATTGGCAGACGGCCTTCCGGCGAATTACCAGCCGATCATCCGCTGGTACAGAATGCCATGGAAAGCCTGCAAAACCAGAGAATTCAAGTTCATCATAAAGCAGGTTCGACCGATGCCAATATTCCTCTCAGCCTGGGATTGCCGGCAGTTGGAGTGGGAATATCAACTGGAGCAGGGGCACATACGCCTGAGGAATATATTTTAACTGCCCCGGTATCTCAAGGGCTGGAAGCATTGTTTAAATTGGTCAAAAAAACGTTTGTGAAAAATTAATTGCCTTGGTGGAAACCAGAGTTCGCTGATTAATATTCGCCACATGCTGGCTGCTCGAGAGTATCGATATAGACACATGCAAAACGGAAGCCGTTCTCGAAACGCACCAAAACCGCATATCCCCGTTTTCCGAATGCTCTTAATGGCAGTTGAATGGGAAAGCTGTGAGGGTTGTCACTTAATTGCAGCGTATACCTTCCTTGCGCTTCTTCTATAAAGCCGTCTACGGGCAGCAGAACCGGCGCCAGCTGCGTATAGTCTCTGGCTGATAAACCTTCAATTATTAGCTCCTGGGTATGATGCAGTGCGTTGCGGCCGGTTTTGGGGTATATCGAGAGTAATCCTAGAAAAACGGCAATCACCAAAAGTCCAACACAAGGCAGAATCATTTTGGGCAGCGAGAACATGACGGACCTGAGCTCGTTTTCCCAAATATGTATTACCTGCCGGACCAGCCATGCTACAGCCAAAAGAATCTCGGCTCGGGGAAGCCAGTATATAAAAATGAATCTCAACACCCCCATTTGGTTTTGAGCGCCTCGGGTGACAATAAAGATTGAAATCAGTGCGCTTAGCAAGGCACCCACTGCCGCGCTGCTTACTATGCTGCGAATTGTGTTGTTCGACCAGGCTGCCAGCCTACCTGCTACAGCACCGCAGCATGTCATCGAAAGAATAGCGGCGAGACGTTCAAGCAGAGGTTGATATAGCGGAATGTTGGAAAAAATGAATGAGTTCACATATTGTGAAATAATGCCGCAGATCATCCCCATCGCTAATCCAAGACTGGTTCCTAAATTACGCCTTGCCTCATTATTCATACCGCGATTGAAAAGCACACCCCAAATTCTCAAACTCACCTATTCTGGTTGAAGAGATACCTGGAATGATTTGCGAAGATTGAATTCTTTTGCTCGAATTCTTTCCATTGATTATTTCTTATCAAAAATTATTAGATTGAGCGGGTCAATTTCATACGGATATCAACAGCAAATGCGCCTTGGCTGGTTTCCAGCACACGTAAGGGGTTGATCTCAATTTCTTCCAGTTGGGGAAAATCACCTGCCAGCTGCCCCAAGCGAAGTAAAACCTCCATCACCGCGTTGCGGTCTGCCGGGGGGATATTCCGAAACCCAGCTAGCCGTTTTCCTGCCCAGGTGACTTCCAACAAGTGGGCAGCCTCTTCAC
Source organism: Chloroflexota bacterium (assembly GCA_012798185.1). Classification (GTDB taxonomy): domain Bacteria; phylum Chloroflexota; class Anaerolineae; order Anaerolineales; family UBA4823; genus JAAZNS01. The sequence goes on from JAAZNS010000453.1 coordinate 6,553, forward strand.
GGGTTAATGGCGCCAGGGCAAAAGCTACATCGCGCAAACCCTCCACTTCTAATCCGCCGGAACCAAACATGGTCAATGCCCCAAATTGGGCATCTTGCACCGCACCGACAATCGTTTCCTGCCCTGGAGGCAGCATATGTTGAACCTGTACTCCGTGGATACGGGCTTGAGGGCGTG
>JAAZNS010000454.1 GCA_012798185.1 Chloroflexota bacterium
TTCTCGCCACAAGGCAGGAGCTTCTCTGGTAGTAGGGATTTAATACTGTTGAGTATGCCCCTCGCATCCCGCTTAACATTATCCGTGCATCGGGACTGTGCAGCAGGTCACAACCAGGTTTATGTCGTAGTTTTTCAATCAATCCCGATAATGTCGAGGTATTGCATAAATTAAGTGGATAGAAGGGGTGGATCTTACATCAAGGAAGTTTTGTTGGGATTTGTGAAGCACTGGTCTAAATACTTGTGGGCAAAGGAAATTATGGTTAGCACATCCAAAGCTTTGTTTTCATCAATCCGCCAGTCGATTTTGGGTGTATGCGCTGCTGGATTTCTTACAAGGTGAAATATTGCCTCTAGTAATTCACGTAATCCATTATGTTCGTTTATTTCACTGTCTGTCTCAAGCTTATTTAGGAGTATATGTGGATCGTTTTTGGAAAAAGCCTCCTGAAACAGCTTGCTTCCATCAGATTTCAGTCCAGTGATTAAGCGTACTCTTTGCGAGAGTCCTTTTGCTGCCTCGAATACAGCATCAAAATAGTCTTTTCTAAGAAAGTCGCTTATACAGTATTTGGTTACTTCATGATGAATAGTCCGATTATATAATTGTTTCGTTATACTATTGACGCGCCTATCTACTTCATCTAAGGTTCGCGCTTTAATGGTCTCGCAAATGGTCCCATCTCGATGTACCTCAACTCCGAGTAGAATTAAAACCTTATTGATCTCATCAAACATGTTGTTGTATAAGTTTCTTTTTTCGACAGATACATAATTAATTGGGTTCATAACTTTTTCAATGAATTGAAAAATTCTTTCAAATGAGTGCCTTGAATTAATTTCTTCAGCAAAACAATTATAAAGCCACTTTCTCTTATTTAGGCCATAACTGTATGTGTAACCATCTGAATAACTCCCATTTCCCACATCAGTAATATTACATTGCAGTAAAATGTGCTCCAATTCAGTTTTGGTTAATCCCTTATCTGTATATGCTAGAACTTCACAAATTGCCTTGAGTTGTTGTTCATTCAGTGCTTTATTCATAGATTGGCCATCCTCCGCGATTTTCCACCATCATTATTTATACTAATATGGAAATTATAGCACAGAGGGCATTATGAACGAAAAAACTGTTACGTTTACGGTTAATATGGTAACATTCCTGCGCGGTAGATCGGCAAAAAATCAGTGGCTTTCAATTAACAATCTCTCAACCCGAGCACTCTTATCCGTCAAATATTGCTCCTTGATCCATTCCAAAACAGGCGCCGCTGGATGGGCTGGGCTGCTATCATCCTGGAGGGCTTCCCACGCAGCAGCTTCGCTGGGAAAATATTCGGCTAACTCTATGATATGTAATCCGGGGGGCGCAGGTACTGCATAGAGAGCAGCAAAATTACCTGGCTCAATATGGTCGATATCGATGACACATTGTAGCCTAACTTTTTCTACTCGGCAAATGGCTCCCTTTTCCTCTATCCAGGACCGGAATTGTTGAGTGTTTAAATTTTTACTTTTAGTCATTTATCTAACCTCCTCCAATATTCTTAAGCCCACCGCCAGAACAAACCATTTTGGGGCCGGATCGTTTGGATTGTGTGCTTCTGTGATTAGGCGTGCTTGGGTGGCCTGTACCATGAGTTCGTTTTTCCAAGGATGTAGAGTATTGCCCGCCTCATTTCCGTCGCTTATACGGCAATATAGAGGCCAGTTTTTTTTCAGGCCAGGGGAAGCAATCGCCGGGACATTCGGTGGCGGCTACATCTTTATGGCGCAGGACCTCCAGGTCAGTTTGATATATATCCCGGAGGTAAGCAACCAGCTGGACCAGCGCAAACAGCTGCGCAGTAGTTGGGGCATACTCCATGAAGTTGCCCGCCAGGCAGATTCCAATAGAATCCCAGTTGACTTCCGGGCCGGCATGAGCTCCGACCATTTCTACCTTGCGGCCAGCTTCGACGCTGCCTTCCGAGCGGATAACATAGTGATATCCAATCCCGCTCCAGCCCTTCTGTAAATGCCAGCTATGTATAGTGGCCGCAGATACATCCGGGCTGGCGGAATGGTGGATTAATATGCGCCGGGTAGTCTGGCGGGGAAATAGCAGGCCGAATTTAAGGTTGATAGATATGATGTTGATCATACCACTTCCTTAGCCACTGACCGGAACGGTTGGTAAGCCACCGCAGCCTGCTCCCGGGGCATGATTAATATGGCTTCGCGCAGCTCGCCGATAGCCTGGGTCAAACAGATGATCTTGCTTTCGATACGAATCAGCAGGAAGGCCGCCACCGCAATGGGGAAGCCGACATTACCAACTATATTCAATAGGTCTTCCACGGCGAATCTCCTTTCGTTTTATAAACTGCCAGCGAGCGGGATATCCCGCCCGCGGCCAGGGTTAATTGTCAGAGCAGCTATACCAACGCCAGTGAGGAGGTGTCAGTTATCACCACCCGGGCATCGAGTTTGCTGATCAGGTTGCCACCGGTCCCGGTGAAAACATTTTTAGTTATGATGCTGTCCATGGCGGTGGCCACTTCGGCTCCGGTGAGGGGATCTTTGGCATCATAGACCCTTATCCGCTGGGTCTTGCCAAGTTCGGTGTTGAAGTCCATTTCCAGGATTCTTACTGCTGCCATTTTGGTATCCTCCCTTAATAAAATTTCATTTTCATTAATGAAGCTAAATCCTCTTGGTTACTGCATATTCTGCAATTTCAGGTGTTGATAAGCATGGTTCAACAGACCGCGGCGGTTCGACATTTTCGGCCGTTGGGATTCCACATCAACTCCTGGCAGCAAA
>JAAZNS010000455.1 GCA_012798185.1 Chloroflexota bacterium
GTTCTTGATGAAGTTCAGACATTGAAATTTGAAAAACCTGAAGAGATAGTAGGTGGACTTAAAGGTTTTCTAGCTAATTCTCGCTTAACCCGTGGAGGGTTACATGAATCATCAAGTGATTGTGGTTTAGTTATGCTAGCAAATATCCTTCTTGACTCAAACCAGAATCCAATAGAATCTCCTCTATTGAAAGATCTGCCTGATTTTTTACAAGAAACGGCCTTTCTAGATCGTATCAAAGGGATAATTCCTGGATGGAAAACAAAAAAACTTAGCCCGGATAGTTTTGCTAAGAATGTTGGGCTTAAGGCAGATTTTTTTGGGGATGCGTTACTAGCGTTCCGTGATGATTTGGTTATTGATCAGTTTTGTTCCCAAAAAATTAAATTAAAAGGTAAAAAATATAAGCGAAATGATGATGCCGTCCAATCAATAGCGAGTGGAATGATGAAGTTGCTTTTTCCGGATGGCGTGGTTTCTAATGAAGATTTTTTCCATTATTGCATTAGTCCAGCCATACAATTACGCCAACTCATCTGGAATCAACTACAAATGCTAGACGCAGAATACCGTCAATATGACAACCTAATCGAAAGTGAGTTCCCGAAATTGGATGAATAATGGAAAATAGCATTTATCTCGATAACAATGCAACAACCCCGTGTGATCCTCGTGTTGTAGAAAAAATGCTACCGTACTTTAGTGATATCTATGGCAACCCAGCGAATGGTTATCATATTCAAGGTCGGATGGCAGCCAAAGCGGTCGATAAAGCTAGAGGACAGATAGCCCAATTAATTGGTGCACAGCCATATGAGATAATCTTTACTGGGGGTGCTACTGAAAGTAATAATCTGGTAATTTTTGGAATTTCTCGATTTTCTAAAAACAGTTTTCGAAATCGACTAGTAACCTCGAAAATCGAGCATAAAGCAGTATTGTATCCTTGCAAGGTATTGAAAGAAGATAATAAAGACGTCGTATTTATTTCCGTCTCTTCGGCGGGAGAGATAAATCTACAAGAAATGCTTGGTTCCATTACTGAAAAAACTTTCCTTGTGTCGGTTCACCTTGCTAATAATGAAATTGGTACAATACAGCCAATCCATGAAATCGCCGAACATGCACACAGTGTTGGCGCATTGGTTCATACCGATGCAGCTCAAGCAGTTGGAAAAATACCGGTTCATGTAGACGAATTAGGCGTCGATCTACTCTCGATGAGTGCACATAAACTTTACGGTCCAAAAGGAATAGGCGCATTGTATATTAGAGGCGGTACCAAGGCGATACCCCTTGCACCTATGTTTTATGGGGGAGGACAAGAGTTTGGTCTGCGACCTGGTACCTCAAATGTTTCTTCAATCGTTGGTTTTGGCGAGGCTGCTCAACTTTGTGCTCATAATTTGGACGTTGAAAATAGTCGAATTCAGCGACTGAGGGATCATTTTGAGGAATCATTACTATCATGTATTCCTGGACTTGTGATAAATGGGAAAAACTCTAATCGATTGCCAAATACAAGTAGTCTTACATTTCCTGATATTGATGCAGATGCTTTGCTCTTAAATATATCTGATGTTATGTTAGGAACCGGCTCGGCTTGTAATTCTGGCGCATTAGAACCATCCCACGTTTTACAGGCAATCGGGGTTTCAAGAGAGGCTGCACAGAGGACAATTCGAGCAAGCTTTGGGCGGTTCAACTCTGAAGAACAGGTTCAAATTGCCATTAACTCGATTGTTCAATCATACTTTAGTGTTTTGCATA
>JAAZNS010000456.1 GCA_012798185.1 Chloroflexota bacterium
AGCGGAACGTGAATTATCCACTTATGAGTTATTAAGTAAAATGGTTGAGGTTGTACCCCCCGGATCGGATAAATTATTATTTTTACCCTGGCTTACCGGAGAAAGAGCGCCGGTGCTCGATCATTATGCCCGGGGAGGTTTTGTTGGAATTTCGATGGGGAATACCAAGGGGCACTTTGCCCGGGCGGTTATGGAAGGTGTAGCATTCCACGTGCGTTGGATTTGTGAGGCGATGCATCGTATTGGATTTCAATTCGACCGAGTAAATGCTATAGGCGGTGGATGTAAAAGCGCAGTTTGGCCTCAGATAATTAGTGATATCACTGGACTAGAGTTACATATCGTTGAACATCCTCTAGAAGCCGGCTCGATGGCAGCGGCATTAACGGTCGCGGTTGGTATGGGTATTTATAAAAGCGCTGATGATATGGATGATTTAATCGCCATTCGTAAAATTGTAAGACCAATTGATGCCCATCGAAAACGCTACGACGACCTTTACAAGACTTATCGCGCCCTCTATGATGCTCTCAAGCCGGTATACCGACAATTATTCGAGATGGAATGATCAGTATAGCAAATCGATCTAAAATTAAATCGCAAGCCACTTTTAGTAACATTATTGCTGTCGGCGGCTTTATTACTCTTTTACTTGGGGTAGTAATTCCTTATATTAAACCTGAATATGCAGAAATAACTTTCGGGTTCATAATAGTAGGAGCCGTTCTATCGATTGCAGGTGTGTATATGGCAAATCGCTGGGTTAGACTGCCGCGTCCTGAACAAAGCCTGGACGAGGCATTAAAAAAATTCCCTGATAGTTATCGGTTGTATCATTACTCTGGTTTACTAAGCCAGCATATCCTGCTATCTCCATATGGAATTACCTTATTCCACACAATCAACTGGGAAGGTGTTTTTAAATATAAAAATAAACGCTGGAAAGAAACAATCAGTTTTGGAAGAGCAATCCGCTATCCTTTAGAACAACATTTAGGAGATCCAACAAAAATATCCATAAAAGCTGAACAAGAGATGAGGAATATTTTGGAGAAGTCTTTGGGGGGAAAATTAGAAATTGATATCAAGTCAATGATCGTGTTTCTTCATAACAAAGTTAGATTAGACATTGAAAACTCAGTCATTCCTGTTTATAAAATTGACATCCTGAAGAAGCAGATTATTTCAAAAGGGACAAGAATGCCTGAGGAAATTTACAACCAAATCAAGTCAGTTTTAGACTCATACTATAGTCCTCAGATGGAACAAAAAGCCTAAGATCTGGCAATGAAGATTGAGGGTTTATTAAAGTCCAGGAAAATATTATCGTCGTTGCCGCATTCAATATTTCTTCGACAAGTTCAACTGAGCCCATTTGATCTAGAAATCTACCCAACCTAGCTGAGCTGTAGCACTTCGCTTTTTATCAAAGACGAATTTCAAATAATTCCAATGATATAATGCTATTTGTTATTCCCTGAACATTGAATCGAGCACTCAAATTATGGATTCCTCATCAAAAAATGTAAAAACTGTTGCTTCACCAACAATAATTTCTGTACTCAGCTCAATATTTTGTGGTTTATTGTTTGCAGTGTTGAGCTTTATTGGCTGGTATTTATGGCTGCGTCCGAAAGATGAGGAATTTCCGTTTTCCTCGTCTAGAATTGAAATCTTTATCATCGTGGCTTTAATGGCGCTGATTGGCTTTTGGATTGGCTCTAAGGTTGAACAAACACTATATCAATCAAGGTATCAGTTTGTTTTTTTATATTTTGTTGCTGGGTGTTTGCTATTCCTTTCCGGTATTGGCGTTGGGTATCTGATATGGGGAAATCAATCTTATTCAGCTGCAGATGCTGGTTCTGACGAAGAAGAAATCACTATTCCTGAGAATATCAAACGATATGATGTGCCAGATGATAATGATCCCTCTTTTGGATCGAAAGATGCTGATATCACGATTATTCAATTTGCTGATTACGAATGTCCATTTTGCGCCAAATGGCAATTAGAAGTTTGGCCCGAAATTATGAAAACATTTCCCAATCAAGTGCGCCTGGTTTATCGTGATTTTCCGTTATATGGGTTGCATGCAAATGCCGAATCGGCTGCAGAAGCGGCAAATTGTGCCGGGGAGCAAAATGCTTTCTGGGAATATCACGAAAAGTTATTCGAAGCCGAGAATGGGTTAGGGATGAATGCCTTCTTACAATATGCAAAAGAACTTGGGTTGAATCAAACACAATTCTCGGAATGCTTGGAAAGTAACCGTTATATCGATGAAATCAAAGCGGATTATGAGTATGCATCGAATTTAGGAGTATCTTCAGCACCCACATTTTTTATTAATGGCATACCCGTGGTGGGTGCACAATCTTTTTCGGTTTTCAAGCAACTCATTACAAAAGAATTAGCTGGGGAAATCCCTTAGATATCTGTTTCGTGTCTCTGGATAGCATTTATGTGAGTCTGCACGGTATATAAACGACGGTATAAACCATCCCGGGAAATTAATTGTTGATGTGTTCCCATTTCGACAATATGTTTCCCATCTAAAACCACGATTTTATCTGCGTTACGGATTGTTGAGAGGCGATGGGCAATGATGATCGTTGTTCTTCCAACGATGAGGCGTTCCAATGCCTGCTGGATGAGCACCTCGGTTTCGGTATCGACAGAAGAGGTCGCTTCATCCAGAATAAGAATTGGGGCATTTTTTAATACTGCACGGGCGATCGAAATGCGCTGTTTTTGACCGCCAGATAGTTTAATACCCCGTTCACCGATTAAGGTATCGTAACCATCTGACAACTCGGTAATAAAAGAGTGCGCATTGGCTACTTTTGCAGCTGAAAGCATCTCATCTTCAGAAGCATCGGGTTTCCCGAATAAGATATTTTCACGCACTGTACCATGAAACAAGAAAACATCTTGTAACACAATGCTGATTTGTTGCCTAAGGCTATCTAATTTTATTGCACGAATATCTTGTCCATCCAAAGTGATGCATCCCGCCGTGACATCATAAAAACGTGGCAGTAAGCTCACCAGGGTGGATTTGCCGACGCCAGTTGGACCAACCAGAGCAACCACTTGATGGGCAGGTATTTCTAAATTGATTTGTTCGAGGATAGGATTTTCTGGTGTATATCCAAAGGACACGTTTTGGTAGGAAATGGCGCCAGCAGCCCGGTTGACCAATTCATATTGCTGAGGGAAATGTGTTAATTCGGGTTCTTCTTTGATCAGGTCGGCTACCCGGTCTGCCCCAGCCAGCGATCCTTGCACTTGTTCCCAGGCGTTGCTTAAATTTCTCACTGGCTGGTAAAAGAGATCGAGATAGAGGAAAAAAGCCACCAGATCTGCGATGGGTAATGTTTTTTGAAGAGCAAGCTTTCCCCCAAAATAGATAACAATCAATAATCCTAAGGAGGAAGTAAATTCCACGAATGGCTGAAAGGTAGCCATTAATCTCAGAGCTCGTAATAGTGATTGCCGATATCGATCAATTCCCAGACTGACCCGTTTCATTTCTTCCGCTTCACGGGTAAAAGCTTTTATTTCACGGATTCCGGAGAGGTTGTCATTAAGCATGGCGTTAAGATCGCCCAATTCTTTCTGGCGCTGCCGGAATGCCGGCCGTACATAACGGGCATATATCTGCATGGAGATAACAATGAAAGGAATGGGAATCATACTTAGTAAAGTCAATTCCCAATTCAAAGTGAATAATACGATGCTTACTCCGATAAATGTGATTCCATTGACAAAAACTTCGGGGATGGCATGCGCAATCAATTGCTCGAATAAATCGGTATCGTTGACTACTCTTGACATCAATTGACCGGTTTGCTTATCCTCGTAGAATTGCAGGGAAAGGCGCTGCATATGCTCATAGATATATTTGCGTACATCGGCTACAACACCCCAACCAGCAATATGCGCAAGATAGGAACGGAAAAATTGCAAAATTGCACGAACAATAAAAATCAGTAACACCAAAAGGGAAAGCCGGGTAATTAATCCCATGGTTTGCGGAAAATCTGTCAGTTCGGTAACCGATGAAATCAGGATTTTAATGATCCAGGGGATGAGCAGCTGAACGCCAACGAGTAAAATCATGCACAAGGCGGTTATCGACAAAATCAACGTGTAATGCCGGGCGTACGATAAAACAAGGCGCAGCGGTTTGAATGATAGGGATTTTGATGGAAAATCGCTCAGTGGATTATTTGATTTTGGCTTTGTATCTGAACGATTTCTTTTCAAAGAGAACATGATGGTACCTGTAATTAGAGATATTTATAAAACACTTTTCATGAAAAATATAGCGTGTATATATGATGATATGGCAAAGCTGTACCATCACATATGCATGCATTTCTCTTTTAATGAGAACACTTTTTTTACAAAACCATTATAATTATAACTGCTCAGCCGGGTTGGAAAATTAAATATGAAGCTGTCCCAACACAACTTGATTAGAAAAAAATTGAATAAGATTATACTCAATTTTAAAATATAAAAATTAATCAAGTGGAAACCGTGTTACTGCAATATAAATTCAACTTTGGAAAATCATGTTTTTAAAAAAAATCTTACTATTTTGTTAAGTTGATTCGTTTGACAACCTTTTTAGCCACCATTACACTTGGTTTGATATGGACAAGCCTGAGTATTATCGAAGAGAAGATTTCGATGAACAGCAATATGAGAGCCTGGTTCAGGCGGGAATAGCCGCGGTTAAAGGTGGGGATAAAGAGCAAGCAATTTTATTGCTATCCAAAGCCAGCCAGATGAAACCGGAAGATGCACGACCCTGGTTATGGTTATCGGCTACAACCAATGATCCTAATGAACGCCGTAATTATCTTGAATATGCACTGGCTGCTGATCCAAGTAACTCTGCAGCCAGGCAGGGTTTGATTTTACTTTCCGAGCAATTGGATAAATCCCGCTTGTTGAAAGAGGGGGAAGGAATTGAGTTTACAGGACCGAGTGAACCTGAAACTGCACTCAGCAAGCAAGTGTTTTCTTGCCCAAAATGCGGTGGTCACATGTCGTTCAATCTTCAACAGCAATTGGAGTGTGAATTTTGTGGGTATAGTGAACAAATTGAAGAAAAACATACCGCTGATGAGGCAGAAAAGGTCTTAGATTTTGTATTGCCCACCACTCGGGGACACCAATGGTCACAAACCCAACAGCAATTAGTTTGTTCTCGGTGCGGCGCTGTGTCTTTGTATGCCGAAGGCTTGGTAGCTACCGAATGTCCTTATTGTGGATCGCATCAATTAGTGACTTCACCTGAAATTTCAGAATTGATTGATCCCAATGTAATAGCTCCTGCCAAGTTAAACGAGAATGATGTTACAGAAAAATTCCGGGCGTGGTTGGGTATAGGTTTATTTGCCCCAGATGATTTACGAAAGCTGGCACACGCTTCTACTTTTCGCCCAGCTTATTATCCTTTTTGGACGTTCGATGGCACACTGCATTTAAATTGGTCGTGTGAAGTAAATGAGGGCTCGGGAGATAATCCACGATGGATTCCCC
>JAAZNS010000457.1 GCA_012798185.1 Chloroflexota bacterium
ATATGACCGGCGGCTTGTGATATGGATCTGTAAATGATAAGTTTACTTGTCTGGGTTATGAGCATCAATCTGTAAAGGCTTCATTGGCGCGAAGTAGCTCAGATGGACCTCGAGCAATTGCTGTGCTTTATTAATCAGAGATTGCAGATTGCTCCATGATAAGTTTGACGAGCGGTGATCAATGGGGGATTGAAGCATCTCAAATGTAATTCTGGGAATTAATTCGAAATTTTTATAGGACAGTAATTGTTGAATCACTTGCAGAAATTCCGCAAGTTTTTGGCGTTCACGGAATCCCTTCCTCAATCGGGTGAGCGGGTGTTGAATGCAAGATTGCGACAAAACACCGCTAACGATGGTAATCAGTACATTCGTTTGTGGTGCTTTTCGTAAAATGATCTCCAGGCTGGATGACCAGCGGGTAAGCGATTCGTTTGCTCCTGGGAGGACGGCAGGATCCGGATCGAGATTGCCGCTGGGAAAAATTAGCAGCGCCCCCCCTTTTTGCAGATGCCGGATTCCTTCTCGAATTGCCAGCATACGCTCCTGAATGTTTTGCGTTACAAAGATAATATGCTGGCGGGTGAAAGGCAGATTTTTAATAAAAGGAATTCCGCTGGCAACGATTTTAATATCATTGCGGCACAGAGCAGCAGTGATCGCCAGACTGTCCACCGTTCCAGGGTGGTTAGAAGTAACCAGTAATGGCCCCTCGGGAGGAATTTGGTCTGAACCTAAGGCAAAGATATCTTGGACAAAACGGGGTAATATCCAGCGCGCAGCTTCGCAAAATCCCCGTTCAGCCACAATTTGATCAAATCGGATACCAATTTTTGCAAAGCGTTCTGCTGGCAGCCAAAATAAAGGATCGAAAAAGCAGCGGATAATATATTGCTTGGGTAAGCCAAATGCATTCCCAATTTCATCGATAAGGGTTTGACGAAGGGTTGCTATTGGCAGAGATTGTTCGATCATAGTAAATCTCAAAAAACCACGATAATCGTTTTATCAACCGATATAAAGGGCAATAAATTACCCGATTTATTTGAATTATAATCACTACTCACCCAAATCGGCTGATTAGTTCTTATATTTTATCCTGTTTGGGTTTGAATTCATTATTTCATGAGAAACGAGATAAGAATTGGATTGACTCTATCGGGTTGTTCATAGTGGGGAACGTGGCCGGCTTCGTCGATAATATGGATTTCCACAGATGGTAATATGGTTCTAACCATATCAACCGTTGTTATCGGAAAGGTCTTATCGTATTTACCCCAAAAGACAAGCATAGGAATATCAAGTGATCTTAACTGCTGATAAATATGGGTTTGATCTTCTGCCACCTTCTGACGGATGGTCGAAAGAAGGGCTTGCTTAAATCCCCGATATTTCATTTGGTCAAGATATTTTTGTTGATATTCAGGGAAGAGGTGCGGTTGATAGAAATCATTCGACAGTCCGCTTACGAATACTTTTTCTCCAAAAATATCTAATAGGATTTCTCCAATTAAAGGGGCTTTTATCAAACTCATTGGCATGGATTTTACCGTGCTAAAGCCGGCAGGGTCGATCAAACACAACCGCTGTACCATTTCACGATGATGAACGGCAAAATGAGCAACAATGGACCCCCTCATAGATATCCCCACTAGATTTACCGGGATATCGAGGTGCAGTTGTTCCACCAGGTTGTATAGCTGGCGTTCGAACAGGTTTAGGTTATAAGTCGTTTTTGGCCGGTCTGAATAACCCCTCCCATAGAGATCGTAGCGCAATGTACGTAGTCCGGCATTCGATAGGGCTGTAACTGTTGGATCCCAAATGTAATAAGGTACAGAAAAGCCGTGCACAAATATGGTCGTCTGACTGTTCGAAGCCGAATCACGCAATTCATAATGAACTACCCCGTCCTCTAGCTCGATGAATTCCCCTGGCAAGCCAGTTCGAGTTTGCATATTTAATTCAGCGACCTCACTTTTGAATGAATAATTGACCATATCAAGTCCTGTAAGATTCTAGAAATGTTTTTCGAGAAAAACCGCCTCGTCTTCGAAACCCATGGAGCGGTAAAGATTGATTGCCGGTATATTCTCGGGCATGGCTGATATCGAAATTTCTTTGCAATCGTGTTGTTCTGCTCTTTCGATAATGGCTTGTATCAGCGCACTGCCAATCCCTTTTCCCCGGTATTCGCTCTTTATCACCAACTCCTTTATCAGGCAGGTATTACCCGCGTGAAATAAATTAGGTATAAAGGAATAACTCAGTAATCCAATGATTTGGTCATCCCTTTCTGCCAGCAGAATGCCGCAGCCGAAGTGGGCGAGGTATTGGGTGACGTAGGATTCGGTTAAGGGAGATGAATATCCTTCGTGTGCAGCTAATTCCTGAATAAGCTCCAAAACATCTTTACTATCACTGGGAGCGGCGTCTTTCATCTTGAAAGCCATCTTATTGTCTACCTAATTAATATTGGTATACCTTGCACTGGTGGATATAAATCTGGATTTTTAAAAGGGATGAGTGCCATTATGACAGCTTGTTCATAAAGGGCACAACGGTCGATGATATTTCCAGTCAGCAGACCGACAGCACCATTTTCCTGCTTGGAATTCTGACGTCCGAATACCTGATCATCAGCCTCGCCAAGTTCGTACCCCTGGCGGATTAATTCGGCAATTTTCTCGGGCAGGAAAAATGTGCTTGTGCGCCCTCTTCCGTTTTGGTTTTTCGAGAGGATAACCACCCAGGCAAAAGCAGCAACTTCATCTTGAATTTTATTGATCCCGCCCTCAATTCCTACCCAAAAATCCGATTGAGGGTTCATTTTTGCAGCTTGTTGAGCGCGTATGGTTGCACCAAGCAAAGTCTCTTCATCGGTAAGGGGCTGACGGGATACACCTGAGGGTACTGATATTCCTTGAATTTCTATTGGCTCACCGGCATAAAACCGTTTAAAACCAAGCCAGGCTGCCTGGATCTTTACCGGATTCTGTGAAGCAACGATTATTTTCATTACTAGAGTTTATTATTTACCATTCAGCCAGTTTGAGAAAAGTTCCAAATTTAGTGTGTTTGCAGATGAGCAGCATCCGTTAATACCTCAAATTCGGAGCTTTTTCACCATAACCTGGACAGTAAAAATGGTCTAAATGAACTTTTGTTTTAATCTCGCAAAAGCTTTGCCGGCTAATCCGTTTTCCATAGCTTGTTTAATCTTTTGGGCGCACTCAAGCGGATTGGAGTCCTCGCTGTCTACTACAAAATCATAATCTCCGTGAGCATGGACCACGTCATATTGTGATCTTGCTAAACCTTTAACCATTTCTCGATGGCGTTCACGGCGGTCAAGCTCTTTGAGCCTGCACTGCACTCCAACAAATAAAACCGGAAATTTGTGCAGCAGGTTTACGCAATCGATTAACCAATCCTGGTTTTGCAGCACGTGATCGACAATGATATTATACCCACGGCGTGCAAATGCTTGAATTGCATAGTGTATGGCAGAGATCAACCCTGGCATCATCTCAGCTAACATTTTTTCATTTTCAATAGATGGTTCGCTGTCTTCGGTTGCCATAAACCGCTCGGGCAGCATGTGCAGAAACGAGTCAATGGAAAAATATAGATATGGTTCATCCAGGA
>JAAZNS010000050.1 GCA_012798185.1 Chloroflexota bacterium
TATCGCGATTCTTTTCAAAAAGAATCTAGTTTTTACCAATTATTGCATTTAATACCCCTATACTGATTAAACATGAGTACATCTTTTCAAAAAATGAAATCGTGGTATTTTTATGCCATCTTTTGAATGGAGGGTTTTATGGCAACTTATGCACAAAAGCAACAATGGATAAAGGTAGAATTTGGTTTTTCTGCAAAGTCATGTTGGATTGCACACGTAAAGGAGATTTGTGGGCTTCCAGTAAGAAGAGCATATAACAGAATAGGGGATGAACGCAAGAATCCTTGTCCACCAGGAAAAATTGACAAGATAAGGGAATGCTTTCGTCATTTTGGAATGATTAAATAAGATAAGCACATATATTTATTTATCCAAACCCCTGCTCCTTTACCACCTGGATGAGGGTGGTCTCGATCAGCTCCCTTTCCACCTGCTCACGGTTGGGCTGCTTGCCTTCTTTTAGATAGCCTTGCAGGCCGGAGATGCGTAGCACGTACATGGCGGCCTGCAGCTGGGTTTTGGGGTCGGCGCTGTCGGCCAGGGCGCGCGCCACGATGCCCAGGGACTGGTCGATGAGTTCGTTGAGGCGGTCCTAGTGGCGTTCGCGCAAAAAAAATCGTGTAAAAAGAATAAATTGGCTCTTATTTAAATCCCATTAATTTATAATCCTGCCAATTTCTCGGAAACCCCATTTTATTCAAGGGTATATTGGGGTACTTTCTTACCAGATCGACGAAAGAATTGATTGGTGCTTTAGCAGGATCGATTCTCTCTAGCAAGTAATTGAGAATTCCAAGAATGATGAAATAACTGTCATTATGAACTTTCGCGGGCGAGTAAAACTCAGGATGATATTTCTCAACAGGAATGGTGGGCTTAATCGGTAATCTTCTGTTCCAAAGTCTGGAGTGGTGCGCACAGATATTTCGAATATTGGATAATGTGTGCAGCCAGGAGGATAAATTTGTTGAATGTAAATTGAAATGTTTAGCAATAGGAGTTTTAACATTTAAAGGCAAATAATTGAAAATGGTTGATAGTAATCCAAAAGTGCTTGCTTCCGCAACCATCCAGAATGGCAGGTATTGCTCCCTGTAATATTTGGAACGATATGAATTTATAAATTCCTCTTTGCTATTATTAATATTATCTTCAATTTTTCTCAGCATATCCTGATGCAGCTCTGCCGATAAGTTAGGATCGAAATTGACATGTTGGGTATAACAGAATGGGCCGCAAGCTAAAGTGAACATTTCGACCATTTTTGTCCGCAAAATCGACACCTCGATTATTTCTATGCATGAGAGAGTGAATAGCCTTAATTCCATATCAAATTGGTAAATATCTTTTATAAATTGGAATGCTGTACCTGGAATAAAAGAATCAGTTCCCTTATCCCGGAAAGGATAAAGGTAACCTGTAAATCGATAGTAATTGACATTACTAAGGAATTCTTCCAATTCATTTTGATCAGCGATTAATCCTCTTCTAATAAGTAATTTGGCTTGTTTATTAAAATCTAAAGGAGGTTTGGTGTACATTCTGAATATCCGCCTATTAATCAAAAACCCGCCACATTGCAGCATACCCAATTGGATAGAGGCTTGGCGGGTGTATTAACCAATATTATAGGTATTAATCGTGGATAGTCAAGTTCTTTTTATAAAAAAACTGTAAATTATTTTACCCAAACCCCTGCTCCTTGACCACCTGGATGAGGGTGGTCTCGATCAGCTCCCTTTCGACCTGCTCCCGGCTGGGCTGCCGGGCTTCTTTTAAATAACCCTGCAGGCCGGAGATGCGCAGGACGTACATGGCGGCCTGCAGTTGGGTTTTGGGGTCGGCGCTGTCGGCCAGGGCGCGCGCGACGATGCCCAGGGA
>JAAZNS010000458.1 GCA_012798185.1 Chloroflexota bacterium
AGAGATCCTAATATTTCATCTTGAAATGCAATCAACTCCGGGCTGTGTTCCAATTGAAATAACAGCCGGTAAACAGACATATCTGAATAATAAAGCGGTTTTTCTGCTCTCAGGCGACGCGCCATTTCTAACGCCTGTCCCGCCTGGCGGAACGAAGATCGCCAGTTATCCAAATCCTTCGCTGGGCTACCAATACCGCAGCGGATTTTTACCTGGGGATATTCTTTACGCGCCTGATTCATTATCGAATCAGCCAGCGCTAAACAAGAATCAGGACGACCCGAGTCGGAAGTGATTTCGTAAAAACAAACCACCTCCGATGCCAAACCGTGAACAATCACCCTGGAACCAGCCCGCCCTACTTCGCCGTTGATGATGGTTTCAAGACGGCGCCGCGATGGGCTTTCCTGGCTGTCCCAGGTAAATCGCAAAGCAATATGCGGTTTATTCTTATCCAATCCCATCGTTTGCACCCATAAAAGTGCATCGCGCGGGCTGAAATCATCCTGCAGCAATGCATGAAGCAAATCTCCCTTGAGACGTTTCTCGGCTTCGCGAATAGCTTTATTCCGTGCCATTTCCATGCCGCATACCAATCCCCCTTGCTCTGCCACCAGGTAATCCAGGGCATCAAAATCGCTGGAAAGCGTAACAATGGAGAGAAAACCTCTCGCTACCCCGCTTACGATAATTGGGACAATCAAGCGGATTAGCTGCCCTGGCGCATGTTGCTTGACCGCCCCGGTTTGTTCAGTTATTTGTTTGCGATCCTGCAAGGATGAGGGAAGCGTAGAAAGGCTGCGGAATTGCGAGAGTACATCTTTCCATACAGTTGCCAACTCTGTTGAAGGGCTATGCGCCAGAATTTGTCCGCGCTTGTCTTGCAGCAAGACACCGCGTCCGCATAAGTGAGCGATGGCATCCACCAACCCTTTTAATCCTTTTCCCTCTGCCTCCAATTGTGAAAGCTGGGCGTAGATACGCGAGCTGCGTTCCACCATCCCCAAACGCTGGTTGGTGATGGTGGTCAATAATATGCGTTGAATTTCCCGAATTTGACCTGCACTTTCAGATACAGCGATTACCGGTATAGATTTTGGGAAATCCATTGAAGGATCCGAAATTTCACCATGTATTAAAATACCGGCAGCGCTTTTTGCTTCAGCTTGTTTGAATATCGAGAGGGTAACGTGATTAGCGCTGATTAATAAAATATCGCCTGGTTGAACATCTTCCATAGTAGTGACCACCCACTCGACCAGACAGGGGTCATTGCTTTCCCTAGTTATCCACTGCACCAAACCAGGGAAGCAAATACGCAGCAATTCACTTAATGAAAGATTCGGCTCAGCCAATACTACTCCTGTTTTTGACGGGGATACGACCCCAAAACACGCATAAATTCAGCAATTTCTCCCAGATGCTCAAGGGCGCGGGCACAATTTTTATCCTCGATATGCCCGATAAAATCGATGTAAAACAGGTATTCCCATGGTTTCCCGGAAATCGGGCGCGATTCGATTTTGGTCAGATTGATATCCCGCAAAGCAAAAACACTCATAGCTTTAAAAAGCGAGCCGGGCACATTGGGTACACTAAAAACAATCGTTGTTTTATAGGTCTGCCCTTCCGGTTGATATTGCACTGGATTCTCCTGGCATAATACCAGAAAACGGGTGAAATTCGCCAGGTTATCTTCCATTTCACGGACAAGTATATGCAGACCATACACCTCTCCAGCATGGGCAGATGCCAAGGCTGCTGCCTGAGGATCTTTTCCGTCGCGGATCAAGCGGGCGCTACCGGCGGTATCCAAATCGACGACCTTTTCCACACCCAGGCGGTTCAAATTTGCTTCACATTGTGCCAATGCCTGCGGATGAGAATATACACGGCGGATCTCTTCCAATTTCACGCCGGGCAGTGCCAGCAGACAATGGCTCACCCGCAAGTGATACTCGCCGATGATATTCAAATTATGCTTAAGCAGCAAATCATAATTTTGGTGAATACTGCCAGTTAATGAGTTCTCGATAGGCAGCATACCATGTGTCGCTCTGTTCTCCTTGATGCTGGAAAAAATATCTTCGAAAGTGACGCAAGGCAATGTGCAAATTCCCTTGCCAAAAAATTCGATGGCAGCCTGCTCGCTATACGCTCCCGCCTCCCCTTGAAAGGCAGCTATGATATGGTGTTTTGATGTGGAAATAGGCATGGTAGGCACACCATTAGTTCTCTACTTTCCGTTAATATTCGAATAGGATTAATACGAGGGTAAAGGATGATCCCACCCGCGACTTGGTTTAAATTGATTGATTGTAGCACTATTTATATATTTAATGGAAATTAAATTGAGTTAACAAGAAATACAAACTCTTCAGTTTATCCCCAATCACTTATGGTTCAATTCCAATCAATACTAATGGAACTGCCGGTATGCCTCTTCCCTGCCTGACAACATTATAAAATTCCCCTTCATAATACGCCACGCCTGAGCTCATTTCCTTTTGTAGCCTTTTGGTTGGTAAAACTTCGATTCCGACATCGATATGATCACCGGCATAAAATGCAAGATGTTTTACAAATAAAACGGGTCAAAGACCCAATCATTTTCGTCAGTCAATGCTAAAACTAGTCGCTCAATCAATTCCACTGGAAACTGGCATGGTTGCTCAGTTTTTTCGATATGGTTACTTTTTACATTGGGAATAATCCAAAGATCTCCAGGTTTTTCCCTAGTGGATTCTCTGAATATTGACCAATTCTTGGTGCCTTAAAACTGTTCTTCCCAGGATATTTTTATGGCACACGAACAAGATCGAGATTGAAAGTATAATCCTCGATATAAAACGATACGTTCGAAAATATCGAATTTATCTGTGATCCTTTGCAATTGGTCAAACATAGTTCGAGAATATCATAGTATAGCAGCCTCGTCAATGGCATCATGATGAAGGCTAATACATTTTATTTGTCATTATGTGTACGAATAAATGTAGTTTATAACTATCGTCCCGATTATATAGGCCACCAAAATCCTCGATAATACTTAAAGGCGATCTTATTGATTGATTCCTTTCTCTAATCTTGAGAAAATTAAACAACCATTCTTAATAATGAATAGCCTATTCTGCATTTAATGTTCCTGGCTCACCTGAAACCGCCAGGCTGCCAGGATGAAGAAGGCTGTTGCGTACCCCAAAAGTGCTGCAACAGGTATCAAAACCGAATTGAACTCCAAACCACGACTAGCAATATTTTCGAACCCATCCATGGCCCATGCGATGGGTGAAATATGCCCGATCTTTTGAAATGTTGGGCTGGTAAACTCCAATGGCATCCAGGCGCCTCCGATCCCTGAAAATACAAACATGGGAATAAGGGAAAATACCACTGCCTGATCTTCATTTTTTGACACGACACCAATCAATAATCCCAGAGCAGCAATGCATAATGCTGAGGCAAACGCTACCAAAAAAGTTGCTGGTGGGTTCCTTAAATAATTGACTTTAAGGGCAAAGGTTCCAAAAAGAATCAATAAGGTAAATTGACTGAAAATAATCCCTAAAATCGCTAAATAATGCCCGGCAAGGATATGGATTCGACGCGTGGCTGTTGTGAACAAACGCTGTAAGGATCGTGATTTTCGCTCATTGACTATGATTTGCGCACAAGTCATCAAACCCGCAATCGCGAATTGCAGCATCATGCCAGGAGATATATACGCCAATGTTTCATTAACTTCAGGATCAATGGCAGAGCTTTCAATTTTGGAGATTCGAATAAGCGGTGTTTCCCAAGCAGATAAAGTCTCTTCGAAAATATAATCAAAAGGAGTCCGATTCCCGATCATTTGCTCCATTATGTTTGCGGTTTGTGCAGCGCTATCTAAACGAATAAGTGTGGATAATATGGCGCTTTTTACAGTGGTAGTACTTGTTGCAGAATTGTCAGCTATCAGGGTGATTTTTATGGGTTTTCCTTTGAGAAAATCTGCGCCATACCGTTCGGGGATGATAATCCCGGCTGCCAGTTTTTCATTGGCGATTAATTTGTCCATCTCATCTAGTTTGTTGGCAGGAAATTCCTGCAAACGGATAACCTCAGAATCAGCCAGCAGTTCGTGCATTTCTTGACTGAACCAACTATCATCTCTGGTGATATATCCCACCGGTAACCGACTATCCGAGCTGCCGCTGCTAAATCCGCCCGAAGCATAACCAAAAAGGAATGTGAAAGCAACCGGCATAATCAATAAAAACAAAAAGGTCTGACGGTCGATCAGAATTTGATGAATGTCTTTCAACATAATATCAAATGTGCGGATCATAGCGACCTTTTATGCATAGCGATGATTGAATCGCCGCACTCCAACAATAAAAAATACAATACTCCACGCTAATAAAACCCCAAATGTTATCAATATGTTTGGAAATGCAGCACCATCCATGACTTGAAGTAAACCGCGCATAGCCCATCCCTGTGGAACTAAAAGTGAAACCGTGTTTCCAAGCGTTTCGGTTGTTGAAATAAATCCATACGTTCGGATCATGCCAAGCGTACCCGATAAAGTTAATATCCCGCCAAAAATTACCGCGCCCTGTTTTGTATCTCTTAGAAACGAATTGATAAAAATTCCACAAGATGAAGCAGCAAAGATAATTCCTAATGCTATTAAAGCAATATTGGGAAAAGCTCCCCATCGAATGCCAAAAATGAAATGGGAGGAAATTATTAATAACACAATTTGCAAAAACACAGTTAGAAAAACTGCCAGGAATTTACCGCTCAATATCTCTGATTGCCGGGTTGGCGTAGTAAATAAACGCTGTAATGTATGTTTCTCCTCTTCTTGCAATATGTTTTCAGAAGAAGCTGTGCCTGTATAAAACGCAAAAAATGTCATGAAACCGCCCATAATTGGTGTAACAATGCTCAACAGCATATTTTTCTCTTCTTGAACAGTGTCGGTTACACCTGATTTTGGTGGAATTATGGTTAGAAGTTCTTCTTCCACATCTTTGGATTGCGCTAGAGAAGAAGTGATATATTGTTGAATCATATTACCGATAAGCGTCGAAGTAACCACCTCCTCTTGATCCAGCGCAACAGTAATGGCAATTTTCACCCCCGACATACCATCCATGAATTGATCCATGATTGATCTTACGACCATTGGACCAATAGTCAAGGTAGGATCCTGGTAAAACTCAATTTGAGCTTCACCGTAAGTATCGGCATATTGTTGCGAAAAATCCTCCGGAATGATAATAGCTACCTGCGCTTGCTGGTTATCAACGGCAGCTTTTGCTGCGGCTGCATTAGGCGCAAGGGTTACTTCAATTAAATCTGCCATTTCTTCGTCTGATAAGATATTGACAATTAATTCCCCCATCGTATGGGCGCGCTTTCCGCCGGGTATCGAATTTGTGCTTACCTGAAATCGCGGTCCCCCTTTATCCAGGTTGGCAATGATGATTTTTGTTGTAGGCAGTGAAAAATCGCTCTCCTGTGAAATTCGACCAAACATAAAATAAAACAAACCAGTAATTAGTAATGGAATGGCAAACGTAAAAACTAAAAATATCGAACTACGTAAACCATGCAACACATCCTTTACCGCAATATCAAAAGCTTTCATAATATTCCTAATCGCGCAGTGCTCGACCGGTCAGGTGAAGGAAAACAGCTTCCAGGTTGGGCTCTAAGATATTCACCGATGTAATGCGAACATTCAAACTGGCTGCCGAATCGAAAAGACGAGGCAAAACAAGATTGCTATCTTCAGCCAGCACTGTCAAAAAGCCATTTTCACTGGAGATTTGCGCAACCCCACTTATTGCCTTCCAGGTTTCCAATACCTGGCTGCCCTCAGCATTGATTGTCAAAGTAATTCGATCCAATTGACCAACGATTTTCACCAACTCAGCATGTGTGCCGCTGGCAACGATCTTTCCGAAATCCATGATAGCGATTTTGTCAGACAACTCTTGAGCTTCTTCCATGTAATGCGTCGTATATAGAACAGTCATTCCCTGATTTTTTAACGCCACAACACTATCCAAAATATTTCGCCGCGATTGCGGGTCTATGCCAACCGTGGGTTCATCCATATAGATAACTTGAGGTTTATGCAGCAACGCCACACCAATATTGACCCGCCGTTTCATACCACCAGAGAATTTGCTCACCGCACCCTTGGCACGATCGGTTAAGCCAATCATTTCCAGAACCTCGTCTACGCGGGCTTTTAATATCGAGCCCCGTAACCCATACATTTTCCCCCAAAAGGTTGAATTCTCGCGCGCCGATAAATCTTCATAAAGAGCAATTTCCTGTGGAACGACGCCTAATACTGATTTAACCCCCATTGGATTTTCAAGGATCGAATACCCCATGATTTTTGCATCCCCCTGATCGGGACGCAATAAAGTAGAAAGCATGGCAATAATAGTGGTTTTACCTGCCCCGTTAGGACCCAAAAGGCTGAAAATTGTCCCTTGTTCTGCAGTAAAACTTACCCCTTGGACAGCCTTTACATCGCCAAAAGATTTATACAGATCATTGACTTCGATAGCATCCATATTTCCTGCTGTTCATCGGAACTATTCTAAAAGAAACCTGTAGTTCTAACAATTTAATGAAAGGATTCCCCATGATCAATTAGAGTAACTTTCTTTCACATTGAGTAACACGCAAGGTATAACATAACAAAATTGACTTTTTGGACAACTCCATAAATTAATTTCTATTGTAAATTCTCAGCCAGCTTAGGTAAGTTTCAGAGTTAAAGGTGTTTGCCGGGTATTGCATATCTGCAAAAACCCCAAATTCGCGGCTTTCCAACTTTAGCCTGATCCGCTGCTTAATATTATATACGATTGAGGCAAAAAAACAGTTGCGACGCATCAAGAAAACGCGCCGCAACTGAAAAAAATTATCGATTTTCTTTTACTTCTTCTCTACCGAGGCGATGATCTTTGCCATTTCTGCACTGAGTTTTGGATCCAATGGGTCTGGCTGGTGAGTAGCCAGGATATCGCTGGCTTTGGCTAATGCCCAATCGCGGGCGTCATCTTTCTTCTCTTCCCATTCATTATAAGGTCGGCGGTCTAGAAATTGCGGCAGGAACACATCCCGCATATGTTTTTTCGTGTGTTTATGCGCCAGGAAGATGCCGCCAGGTCCAACATCGGCAATGGCATCCAGCGCCAATGTCTCGTCATTCACTTCGATGCCCTGCATCATCTTATGAACAATCGAGAAAATCTCGCAATCCAGCATCATTTGCGCATAAGACCAGATACGGCTGCCATGCAAGAAACCCACTCCAAGGAGCATATCCGACATCACAACGGATGCCATAAAAGTGGAAAGACTGTTTTCCAAACCAGCCTGCCAGTTTGGTTCTTTCGCGCCTGTTGCAAAGGAACCCATCGATAAAGGAATATTATAAAAATCTGAAAGCACGTTTTGAGCTGCGCCGAAAAGAAAATCTTCCGGACCGCCGCCTGTGTATGCGCCATTACGCAAATCCGAAGCAGTTTGCGCCGCAGCATAAAATACCGGAGCGCCGGGAAAAGCTAATTGTAATAAAGCTGTTCCAGCTACAACTTCTGCATTGCCAACCGCCAGCGTCCCTGCCATGGTTGCAGGACCAGTAGTAAGGCAAGATGCCATAGTCATAAACCCGGTGGGCAACCCAGCCTCAGCCGCAATTAGCGCGGCATCCAGGCTGCCGCCATCGTGGCCAAGCGGAGGCGCGGTGCACTGCATAATAGAAAGCACCGGGCGCTTGCGCAGTTCTTCCCTGCCGCCAACAATCGCCGAAGCCATTTCAACTGCTGCCCAGCCTTCTTTTTCACTGTATATACTTTCTGTCTGTACATGCTTGGTGGAATTTTCCCATATCGCTTTGAGCTCATGCAACCCTCGAGATACAGCAGGCTTATCCTGCGCCGAAACCGGCACCCAATGGAAAGCCACTTCCTCGGTTGCATCTGCTACACGGGCAATATCGCAAACATCCTGCAAACAGGATGTCCGCCGTTGACCGGTATGGATATCGATCACTTCTACCCCACAACCATCGGTTCCTACGAAAACATGGTTGCCGTCCAACAATAGATCCTGGGATGAGTCACGCGCTGACAATGGGTAAACGGGCGGTGCTTTCTTGAGTGCATCTTCGATGAGCGCTGGTTTCGCTTTAACGATCATGGTATTTCGGTCAACTTTTGCACCATGCGCCTCCCAAATATCCAATGCTCTCTTTGATTTAAACCGCACACCCACATTCTCGATAATATGCAATGTGGCATCATGGATCCGTTTAACATCCTCCGCGGTCAGAATTTCCAGGTGCAATTTTGGATTGGTGATGGATTTGATTGTTTTTGGCATAATTGTAAGCTTCACTCCTTCCTAAGATTTCGACAAACCGGCAACCATGGTATGGCAACCAGAATATTAATATGTTTGTTACAGTAATCACCCTGTATATTAATATCAACAATCTTTAAAAAACGCCAGGGATAATCTTCTGGAAAAGTCAATTATCTTTCAATTTTCCCCATCGTTTATATCCCCCATTTCCGTTGTACCCAGACGGGATTTCATTAAAACAGCCCGCCTTCCATGTAACTGAATGATTTCGAGTCCAAAACAAGCAAACTAAAGCGGTCTGCCTTTCTTCCCCATGATTGGATAGAACCGCTTCACAACAAGATTGATAAGCTTTCAAATTATCAGCCTGAAGCATATAGGCATTATAGCATAAGGCTGATTGTCAAAAAAGTATTTATCCTAGACGTTATCTGCTTCTCTTAAACTGCACTTCCACGCTCATTCCTTCCCGAAATCCCTTGGGAATTTCGTCTAATTCGATGGTGACCTTATAGACCACATCACCACCCAGGGTGCTGGCTAAAGGAGATATCTGGCTGACTTTACCACCAATATCTTCGTTCAAAGCTTTGACCATTACTAGCACAGATTGTAAAACCGCAACTTGTGGCAAATCTCTTTCAATTAAATCGGTGGTTTCAATGCGAAGATGATCTAAATCTGCCAGTGTCAGGATCGTTTGACCGAGAATACCATACTCCCCGCTGAGAAGATTGACCTCCGAAACTATCCCATCGAATGGAGCAGTGAGCGTGAGGTTTGCCAGCTTGGCTTGAGCTGCTGCTAATTGATTTTGGG
>JAAZNS010000459.1 GCA_012798185.1 Chloroflexota bacterium
GCTTGTGTCAAGTGTAGCCCATGGATAATAAAGGAGGCTGATAATCACCTTTGCTCCAGCTCCTGTTGGCCAACAAGCAGCAATAGCATCAATGTAATCCTTAAATAGAATACTTGGGTTATAATATCGGTCATTACCGCATAGCGGCCAAAAATCCAACGTTTGTCCACCGGATTTTTCTACATTTGCGCCCAATACAATATGAAATGGCCAGTCTCTATTTCCGTTGGCAGGTAAATGTTGTCGGTCATTAATAGCTTTCACTATATCGCGCATTGTATTTTTATCGGCACTATTAGTTATCGGTTCGTCTATTACATGCCAGCTTTGAACAACATTGCCTACATTCGGTATAGTGCAGATAGCATCAACAAACTGGTTCTCATAAGTTGCACAGTTTATAGATAATGAGCTTAAAATCAAGATATTATGTGGTTTTATGCAGCATATTTCTTTGACAATACCTCATAAAAGTCTTTGAGATAGATAATACCTTTCTTTGTTTTAAGCTTTCCATGTATGAATTGAAAGCTTTCTATGGCTGTCCTGTTGCGAAAATGAAGCAACGGCTTCTTGATTCCCTGAGTATTCATCTTGCGTCTAAGCTGGAAATATATCAGGAATAGATATGCCATACATACACATCGCACATGTCTCAATGATGCACGATATGGACGCACCTGATAGTCTCCTAAACCAAGATATTGCTTCAATTCCTTGATGAATATCTCTATCTCCCAGCGAAAGGAGTAATGTTTGGATATTTCTACTACCGAAAGGTGAACCATACTGGATGCCAGAGCTTTGATCTTCTTTTGTTCTTTTTCTTTTCCAGAGAAGATAACTACCACATCTCCGCATTTGGATATGGTTAATGCTTCTTTGTGCATAAAATATGTTTTCTTTCTCCCTTTATGGGTGAAGCTTTCCTGTTTGAGAGCATCGTTCTGGAGCAGTTGCCCTATCCTTTTGGATATGTTCATATCCGTTTGATTTTCAATGACTCTGTTTTTCGCCAGGACAGTAACATAATCAAAACCTTTGTTGTTGACTTTATTGATCATCTTCTCTGCAGAGAAGAAACTATCAAAGAGTGTAATCACTTTAACACCATCAGGTGGTATGAAATCGTTGACAATCTGAACAGCTAAGTCAACCTGAGTATAAAATCTTCTGTTGGTTTCCTGGCAATACTTTTTGCTTTTATATGCTTTCACAGCAACTGGAATTCGTTTCCCATTTATATGATGCCGAAAACAAAGCAATGACCCCATACATGCTTATTTTTGTATGTGCTGTCTATGATAAGGTATATAGTGTCTCCAGATTTGATACCCAATTCCGATAATACTTTTTTGGCTGAAAGCTCCAGAAAGTAGTGATCAGCTATGTTTTTTCGGTCTAACATTCTTGTAAATGATGACTTATGTTTCCCCTGGTACAAAGATGCAATATTTGTAGCGTTTTTCTTGTGGAAGCATAGTATCAGTCCAAGGATAAACATAGATACTAATATTTTGTTACGGACGTCAAGGTGATCATCCAGGAAACAGAAGAATTCACAGAAGCACTTGGGGATAACATGTATAGGATTCATCTTTATTTCTCCATGTAGTTTGTTTATTGTTATGTATTATCCCTGTAAGTATACATGGAAAAGAATCCTATCTCAACTATTTCTGAATATACATCCTTATGTTTCTTTGGTTCAAACTCGTTTTATTCTATTTTGTGCAACTTATGAGAATGTTCGTAGAAGATCAGAGTTTCGAATGATGAAAAGACTCATAGCCTCTGGGGATGTTGGGGATGTTATAATGGTTGAGGCAAATACTTCCCAATATGTTGGAAAAGGAAGGGAGACTAGCTGGCGTTTAAATCCTGATACCTGTCCTGGAGGTCCTCTCTTGCAACTTGGTGTTCATCATATTGATACTTTATTTTATCTCTTTGGGGAGATTTCCGAAGTTAAATCTTTTATTACATCCAACTATTTTAGTACCGGAATTCCAGATACTGTATCGTCGATTTTTTTGTTTAAATCCGGGATAGTGGGATATATGGGTACAAATTATATTAGTGAACCTGCTTTTTTTATCAGGGTTTACGGAACAAAAGGTATGTTAATCGTTGAAGATACTGCTTTTTATATATATAAGAATGGACAAAGGAAAAGGCTTCGATTAGAGTCCATAGACACGATTAAGGAGCAAATCAGGGAATTTGGCGTTTGCATAATAAATGGTAAGAAACCAGAGGTGGGTATTGAAGAAGCGACCAAAGTTTTGAAGGTTGTTGAAGCTATTATGGAGTCTTCAGTGCAAAATAATAAGGTAACACCAATTATTTATTAGAATGCGGACAAATAAAAAGATATCAGAAATTCTCTCAAAACAAATATCTTGGCTTCAAACATGGAAAACCAAGTATGGAGCCTATAATGGATATGTGGTTCATCGGCATGATTTAAAACGTATGTTTAGGATACATGATACCCCTTGGTCGCAAAGTTCGATAATTAATGGCTACCTAAATCTATATCAGAGAACTAAGGATGAGAAATGGTTAGACGAAGCTATTCAAGCAGCTGATTTGCAATGCAGTAGGTTCCATAAAAGCGGAAAGTATATTTACGCTGGATTTGAAGATGATAGGTTCAGTTCATTGGTTCACAACTCACTTGCAAATTGTGCATTATTAGATTTAGCTAGCGCCCTTATTAAAGATAACAAATATAAGAAAGCGCAAAATTATCTTGATGTTGCAAAGGATAACATTGATAAATATATTATTGGTAAACTATGGAATGAAGAATTTGGAGCATTTAAGTTTAGCGAGATAGACTATTACTCTCCCCCGAATTTGGTCCGGTTTGTTACCAATATGAATAGCTTAGCTGTTGAAAGCATTGTAAAACTATCAAATTTGGTTAATGACAAAGGGTATCAAGATTATGTTTTAAGAATAGGAGAGTGGTTGCTAACCGAGCAAATAGAATCACAAGGGCTGGAAAGTGGTGGAATCAATTACTCCCAGGTTCAGCCTCGAGTATTAATCTCAATCTATACTGCTTTGGCGATGCGTGGTATTGATGATTTATATCAGTTGACACAAGACAAAAGATACTTGCAGATGATAAAAAATGCTGCCAGGCATCTAATGGTTTTAATCGATCCTGAAACAAACTTATTCTATCATTCTATTTGTCAAGGAAGATTGTTCCGATATCCACAATTCATTGCCGGAGCAGGGATAATATTAAAGGCTTTGGATGATGCGAGGATTTTAACCGGGGAATATTTTAATTATGAGGAAAGTCTTAATGCCATTTTAGAAAAGCAACTTGCTAATGGTAGTTTCCCTAATTTCGTTGGATATAATACCCCAGAGAATTGTCGTCTTAATGGAATCAAAGAAAAGGTATGGGAAGATATGGTACCTGTTATGGGCTGGAATGCACATATATTTGAATTTTTAACAAGAACTGTGGAGAAGCAC
>JAAZNS010000460.1 GCA_012798185.1 Chloroflexota bacterium
CATAATGAACAGATCGTGATTGGCCATGGCAGTGGTGGCAGGATGTCTCACGATTTAATTAACAAAATTTTTCTGACTGCATTTGCGAATCCCATTCTTTCTTCTGAAAATGATGCGGGTGTTATCCAATTAACGGATGGTTCTCGCTTAGCAGTTAGCACAGATTCGCATGTAGTTTTCCCGTTATTCTTCTCTGGCGGTGATATCGGCAGACTGGCAGTTTGCGGTACAGTGAATGATGTGGCAATGATGGGAGCTGCCCCAAAATTCCTTTCAGCTGGCTTTATTCTTGAAGAAGGTTTTAATATTTCTACGCTCGAAACCATTGTCCAATCCATGTATATAGCTGCAAATGAAGCGAATGTCTTATTCATCGCTGGCGATACGAAAGTGGTTCAAAAAGGGAAAGCGGATGGTTTGTATATTAATACAACTGGAATTGGAATTATCCCTGATGTAGTAAATATATCAGGAGCAAATGCAAAACCGGGTGATATTATCTTGCTTAATGGCACAATAGGCGACCACGGAATCGCTGTGATTGAAGCCCGTGGAGAATTGGGCTTTTCCTCTTCTATAAAAAGCGATACTGCCCCGTTAAACCATCTAGTTCAATCGATTATTGATCTCTCAATAGAACAAAATAAACCAGATGCCATTCATGTCCTTAGAGATCCTACAAGAGGCGGGCTGGCAACAACACTTAATGAAATTGCCAGACAAAGTAACGTAAACATTACAATTATGGAAAATTCATTACCGATAAAACCTGAAGTTAAAGCAGCATGCGATATGCTCGGATTTGATCCTCTTTATATAGCCAATGAAGGTAAATGTGTCATTATAGTTTCTTCGGATTTTGCGGACGATGCTCTTAAGATAATAAAAGAATCTAATTACGGCCATGATGCCGCTATTATTGGTTTTGTTCAGGAATCTCCAAAAAACCGAGTTTTATTGAAAACGATCATGGGTAGCACGCGGGTTATCGATATGCTATCAGGTGAAATTCTTCCCCGCATCTGTTAATCTATTTTAAATAGGGTTATGTCATTCAATAATATTAATAGAGAACCAGACTATTAATCTAAGGTGAGTCATTCGATAATTGAGTATATAGTGAAAAGAGCAAGAGGATAAAAACGATCGATCCTTGTCAAGACATCCTATAAATTCTGATTATTTTTTAAAGATTGCAGGTAAAAATTCATCAAATAAATAAGCAATGTAAACTTCTGTGAGATTTATAATAATCAAGTTCTTTTCGCAATCATTAAACGTATTGAAGTAAACTCGTCCCGATAATGTTTTTCCCTCTAAATCATATAATTGCATCCATAAAGTGTGGTAGCTGGTTATCGGTTTATCTGCAAGTTTAATTTCGTATCCTCCCACTCCAACCGCAGTATTTCCTCCTGTCATAGCCAATATTAATACATCCTTTCCTCCTAAATTTCCCCCAATTTGAACGACGTAGCCAATTTGTGGTTTTCCCTCCATATTGAAAACCTGCCCGGCTACTCCAAGCCAATTACACCCAGCTGATGTGTGTAAAAAATTTTTCATCTCCAAAGGTGTACCAGATTGAGCAACGTATTTCTTTTCTATTTTTTGGAATAGAGTATTTGCCCCAGGCGGCAGTTGATTTTGAATTGCATTTTCTGCTAATTCGCTAGTTTGTGAAAACTCATTATTACCTGGTGTGCTTCTTAAAATTTCCGAATTTTCAGGTGTTTTTGTTTCCTTTGGATTAATTTGCAATAAACCGTTATCCGCAAAAGATCAGGATACGAGAATTACACAAAATATCAAACTTGATAATATATTTTTGGTCATAATGCCTCCTGCCATTTAGATAACATAAATTTAGCTAAAATTACGTTTATTGTCATTCCATACTATAATAATTATCTGCATTATGAAACCGATAAGACTATCATCACCGTTAATTGTTACCCTGTCATTGATAAATTTTGGAATTATATTGGTTTTCCTAATTTCGAGTACATTCGTTAACGTTAATGCTCAAGAAGTTACTCTTACAGTTACATCAACTATGCCATCTTCCACCTTTACTTCGACTATAACCGAAAAATTCCTTATCCCAACACAAACGATTTTTGCATTTCAGACTACTTCTACGCCAACTCCAACAATAATTGCCCCAACAACGGAGGAATTAAACTTTTCAATACAACCATCATTAATCGTTTCAAGTACAGATATTATCACAACATGGCAATTTCTTCAGGATTCTCCCACACCCGATCCGAATTATTTTTCTCAATCATTGGTTTTTACCGATATTATCACTGATGATTTATTCTTATACTTACCTGTAATCATCGATCAGACTCCAATCCCTCTTGAAACACCAACTAAAGTATTATTTTGTGACGAGCCCACAAATTCTATCTCCATTCCTGATAATAATATTACAGGGATTTCTCGATTAATAACGATATCAGATGATCGCTTCATTTCTAATATAGATGTCAGCATCGATATTTCTCACGAGCGAGTGGGCGATTTAATAATATCACTTGAACATCAGGCTACTGGACAAATCTCTACCTTACTTCATCGACCTGGTGTTCCCGAGACATCTTTAGGCTGCGAACGAAATAATATCAACGCGATTTTCGACGACCATCTCACCAATGATGCTGAACATAGATGTTCATCAGCTTCTGCTGCCATCTCCGGTATTTATATACCTTATACGCCATTAAACCGGTTTATTTCAGATTCAATTGCAG
>JAAZNS010000461.1 GCA_012798185.1 Chloroflexota bacterium
AGGGTGATGTTGTTTAAACGCTTGCTGAACTTCATTGGAAAAACTGATATCGATTAAATCTTTCATCATTTCTTAAATAACCAATTGATCATAGAGTTTTTCGAGGGATAGATCAGGAACAACAGCACCCGAATGGCGCAAGGTCAGCGAGGCTGCCGATACCCCCAATCTAACCGCGTCATCTATTGGGATATTATTTAGTAATCCAAATATCAAGGTTGCAGTTAATGCATCTCCAGCCCCAGTGGGATCGATAATAGTTGTTTTTATAGCTGGAATGAAACCGCTGGTTTCTGAAGTAGCATAACATAATCCTTGCTCACCCATTGTGATAACGACAATCGTTACTCCCTTACTCACCAGGAATTTTGCAGCTTCCAATGCCTGACGCCTGTTGGTTATTTTTCCCAAATCTCCGCAATATATTGCTGCTTCTTCAGCATTTGGAGTCATTAAAAGAAGGCGATGAAGATATGGTTTTAACCGATAAGCTAATGATGCCGAAGTGGGATCAGCACAAATAGGTAAACCAGCCCGCCGTGCAGTGGAAATTATCGTTTTCAGTACATCCCCAGGGATATTCATATCCACAAATAACATACTGGCACTTTTAAATAAATGAGCATGCTGTTTTATATAATCAACCGACATGCAAGTCATCGAACGCATGTCATCAATCGCACACTGAAGTTGACCATTTGAAGAGATAATGCCCACATATGAGCCGGTTGGGTGCTGAGAGGTTCTTAACACGAAATCAACGTTAATTCCCGCCTGACGAGCCTGATTTAACAATCGATTACCCCGCTCGTCATCACCAACAATCGATAAAAGTACAACCGGCTGCCCAAGTCGCGCCAGGTTTTCTGCGACATTTCTACCAACTCCACCAAAAGAAGTACGAATTTTTGCTGGGTTAGATACTCCCATTCGGAAATCGGATTTCAACTGCCCTACAATATCCAACCCGCCTGCGCCAATAACAAGGACAGGTTGATTCGCATTGAATTTTAGAATGTTTTCTTCCATAATGTTCTTTTTTGTTTCGGTATCCCGTCTGATTTTATACTATATCTATCAATTTGCCAAATGAATCACAATTTTGTTCTCTGCATTAAATAACGGTCTCTTATAAATTTGTAATTAAATCCTGTTACAATTGAAAAATCATTTAAAAAAAATTATGCTTATCCATTGCGATTTTCACTGCCATTCAAAATATTCAAAAGATAGCTTGGCTTCCCCAAAAAGGATTATTGAAACCTGCATTAATAAAGGTATTCAGCGTATTGCGATAACCGATCATGACACCATCCAGGGCGCTCTTGAAGCACATCAACTTGACCCATCCAGAGTAATTGTAGGTGAAGAAATTACCACTACGAAGGGTGAGTTATTGGCTTTTTTTGTCAAAGAAAAAGTTCCTTCGAGATTAACCCCCTATCAATCAATTGCACAATTGCACAAGCAAGAAGCATTCATCAGTGTATCTCACCCTTTTGATACCTCAAGAAAACATTGGGATGCTCAAACCTTGCGCGATATGGCACCTGATATCGATGCTATCGAGATATTCAATGCACGCTGTATGGTTCGAAACGCCAATCAACTGGCATTCGAATTTGCACAAAAATATAACCTTCTTGGTACTGTAGGTTCCGACGCTCACATGCTTTTAGAAATTGCTAATGCTTTTTCCACGATCCCACAATTTGATGATAAAACCAGCTTAAAAAATGCATTGAAAGAAGCCACCTTTCACGTAAATTCATCTGGATTATGGGTTCATGTTTATTCCGTCTTTGCCAAGCTTCTTAAAAAATCAAAAAATCCTTGACCAATAATGCTTTTTATGTAGAATCTACGCAGAGGAGCGGTGGCGGAACTGGCAGACGCAGGGGACTTAAAATCCTCCGGAGGTGATACTCCTTGTGGGTTCGACTCCCACCCGCTCTACTTTTTATAAAAAACAATTCAGTTGTATCTGAATTGTTTTTTTCTGCATACCAGCGATAGCATCACGAACAGCCTTTGCATTTTCTCGAACGAAAATAAACTATATTCTTTGCTTGCCCTCTGTTGACATAAAATCCCTTTTGAAACGCTCTCACAACCATGTTAAAATTCTTCAAGCACCGTTACCGACTCAGCCAGCTTGGTTGAGTTTTTAAATTATTAAGGCGTTCTTTCCTAACATAACCCAAGCAATTACAATATATTAGATATTTCTTCAGAATATTGATTTTATAGAAAGAAGTACAGCAATGCGGATAATATTTATGGGCTCACCAGAATTTGCTTTACCATCGTTGATTGCATTATCACAGCAATATCACATCGTTGGTGTAATCACTCAGCCCGACCGCCCTGCTGGGAGAGGAAAAATCCTTACCCCCTCCCCCGTAAAAATGCAGGCATTGACTCTTAACCTACCGGTAATCCAGCCAGAGAAGATAAAAGAACCATCCATATTCGACCAAATCAAAACCTGGCAACCCGATTTGATTGTAGTGGCAGCCTTTGGTCAAATATTAAGGCAAAATTTGCTCGATCTGCCTCCTCTGGGCTGTATCAACGTCCATGCTTCGTTGCTGCCACGTTGGCGGGGTGCTGCTCCAATTCAGGCGGCTATTTTAAACGGTGATACGGAATCAGGAGTTACAATCATGTTGATGGATGCTGGGGTGGATACCGGAGATATTCTCAGCCAGCGCTCTGTAAAAATCCTAAATG
>JAAZNS010000051.1 GCA_012798185.1 Chloroflexota bacterium
CATTCGCACCTTGTTATCGCCGGGGATTCCGCTGCTGAATCCAGGTAAGAAAAAGGTTTATCATGTAAGCCAGCAATAATAAAATCACACTCAGTGCAATCGCGACCGAAAATTCCCCCTTGTTGGTTTCCAATACGATAGCAGTCGTAAGCACCCGGGTTTGGTAGCGGATAT
The DNA here is from genome assembly GCA_012798185.1 of Chloroflexota bacterium. Lineage (GTDB taxonomy): Bacteria > Chloroflexota > Anaerolineae > Anaerolineales > UBA4823 > JAAZNS01. Next base: position 175 of record JAAZNS010000051.1, read on the forward strand.
TCCCGCCAACCATCATCGATGCCCCGACCTCTGATATAACGCTGCCAAAGCCAGCCATGATAGCAGCCAATAATGGAAGTTGAGCCTCACGCCATAGGGCTTTGATCATTTGCCAGCGGCTGGCGCCTAATCCATAGAGTTGGTAACGAAGACTTGGGTCGAGCTGCTGCAATGCTGCCGCAGTCAACCCAGATACTACCGGGGCAGCTATGATAATTTGGGCAATGATAATTGCTGAAACGGTATACATTAAGCGTAAACCACCCAATGGTCCGCTGCGCCATAACATGATCGATACAGCAAGACCAACGACGACGGGCGGTAATGCCATGCCGGTATTGATCAGGCTTACCCAAAATTTTCGGGAACGAAATTGCCCCAGGGCGAGAAGCGTGCCAAGGGGCAATCCGATTAAGAGGCTTAACCCAGTAGCAATTCCAGAAATCTTTAGGGATAAAAATGTAATTTCCAGAACCTCGGCATTGCCGCTGAAAAGCAAATGAAATGCTTGTACTATGCCGTCCCACACCACTTTCATAGAATTACGATCCTAAATTATTTTCATCCTTTCCGGCATCCGGGAAAAACAAAGGTTGGCCGAATTTATCCATGCCAAACTGACCAATCACTTTTTGAATTTCATCGGAAACTAAAAAGGCTGCAAATGCTTTGGCGCCTTCTACGTTGACCTCCGGCCATTTCTCGGGATTTACGACGATGACATGATATATATTTAAAAGGCTCTTATCGCCTTCAACTAAAATTACAAGATCGAGTGAATCTAACTGCGCCAGATAGGTTGCCCGATCAGTTAAAGTATAACCGGATTTCTCGTTGGCGACTCTTAAAGTATCTCCCATACCCTGGCCAGTTTCAATATACCATCCGCCTTCGGGGGTAATTTCAGCAGATTTCCATATGGCGAGTTCTTTTTTATGGGTGCCCGAATCGTCGCCGCGTGAAACGAAAATTGACTGGGTTTCAGCTATTTTGGTAAGGGCTTCTTTGGCTGTGGTCAAGCCTTTGATTCCAGCCGGGTCATCTGCAGAGCCGACGATGATAAAATCATTGTGCATAACTAAATCGCGGGATAACCCAAAACCTTTATCCATTAACTCCAATTCTGAAGCGGGTGCATGAACAAGCAGTACATCGGCATTGCCTTCTTCGCCCATTTTGAGGGCTTCACCAGTACCCACAGCAACTGTTTTAACGGTATATCCAGATTGTTTTTCAAACAGTGGGATTAAGACATCCAACAACCCGGAATCCCGGGTGCTTGTGGTGGTTGCGAGAATCAACTCAGAAACCTGCGGTTCAGCCGCAGCAGGAACTTCCGTGGGGGGTTCGGGTGCTGTTGGCGTAGTTACTGTACAGGCGTTCAAAATGATCGCTATTAAAAAAAGAATACTATATATATATTTTTTTGAGGGTATTTTGTTCATTTTGAAATCTCCAATTTACTCGATTGATTGTATAGTTGTATTATAACAAATATTAATTAAACCGAGCAATATAAAATTGAAGAGTTCAAGATTTTATCGATAAAATCTATGGGCGTATCGATTTGATTGATTTTTTCATTCGATACATAAAATGAGAATGCAAAAAGGATATATCACAGGATTATAAATTATTCACGCAACAGATATATTCCATCTTGTATATGCCATTCTTTACCGCAGTAGGGGCATTTTATACGATCAGTTGTTTCCTTAAGCGGGTATTTCATACATGCAAGGCAGCGAAAAAAACCGTCTGGCGAGTTGTTGGGGGTATTCCCGCTGGCTACCGAACGGGTAAAAATGCTGGGAGAGAGCTGCCACCAATTACCGGTATGTTGTACCAGGGCATCCATAGCTGTAAGCCAGGAAACCGGAAAAATTCTTTTTAGCAGCGGTGATCGAAAATGGGAAACACTCAACTGGTTTTCAAGATGGAACCCGGCGTCTTTTAGCCAATTCCGGATGGATTGAGGGTGGAAATCGAAATTCAAAGCAGCAAATTCAACCGGCTCAAGGGAAAAAGGATTCCAGGTTTGCCGGTGGAATAAATAACGGATGATCGCTTTAATATTTTGTTTATTGGCATATTCCAGAATGAACACCGCGCCGGGTTTTAACGTTTCCCGAATTTGATTTAAAGCAAGCGGGGCATCTGCCAAGTGGTGTAAGGTGCGGATCATTGTGGCGGCGTCGAATATGCCAGGGATAAACGGCATGCGATAGACGTTGGCATTGACATAGATATAGCGCGGACTTTTACCCAGGCGTTCTTGCGCCTGAATCAGTTGTGTGCGCGAATAATCCAACAAAACGATCCGATCGAAATTCTTATATCGAAGGGTATTACGCCCGGCACCAGCTCCGATTTCAAGGAGCAGCCTGCCTCCCGCGGGTAAAAGGCGCTTCAAGGCAATAGCTTCGACGCGGTCTTCGTATTCTCTACTACCAGAATCCCAGAAGGATGCCTGATAATCGGAACCTTCGTAATCGCAAACAGGGGGGAGTTCAGCAGACACAGTTATTCTTTGTATTTGTTTCCGTTGAAGCCGCGGCCTAAACCGCGATAGCGGAACCCCATTTTAATGACTTTTTCAGGCTCGTAAATATTGCGACCGTCCATGATAACGGGCTGTTTCATGAGGTTTTTAATCACGCTCAGATCCAGCTGTTTGAATTCATTCCACTCCGTTACTATCACCAGGGCATCGCAGCCTTCCGCAAGCTCATAGGGGTCAGTGCATAGGATGACATTGGGGAGCAGCGGTTTCGCTATTTCCATAGCGACAGGGTCGTATGCTTTTACTTTCGCGCCGCCTGCCAGCAGCAAATCGCTGATGGTAATGGATGGTGCATCGCGCATATCATCGGTATTGGGTTTAAACGAAAGCCCCAACAAGCCGATCGTTTTTCCTTTCAGATCGCCTAGCATTTCTTTCAAATGGTTTACCAGCATTGGGCGGCGGTCATTGTTGATTTCCATTACTGCGTTGAGTAATTGGGGGTGGCGACCTTTCTCG
>JAAZNS010000462.1 GCA_012798185.1 Chloroflexota bacterium
AGGCGAGCGAAAAAATTTATTGAAACTATTAAGCCGGTTTGCGCTCTCTGCCAGCCAAGCAACACGTTATTATGTCCATGAAGAAGCTAGTCGAGAAAAGGCACATATTTCAGTAAATGATGAGGACATTCTCAAAAACCCATATTTGCTTTATGAATTGGACCGAACTTCACCAGATCCTATTAGTCTTTCAATCATCGACCGCGGTGTTTTTCCGGAAAACATGATCCGTGATCAGTTCCCATTGCCCGAGCCTTCTCGGGTAATTGAAAATGTGGATGAACGTCGCATTCGCGCTTTTGTTGTTCGCCAATTGGAAGAAGCTGCGGCCAGAGGAGATTCCCTGTATCCGCGCGATCGAATTATCCAGGAAATTAGGGTTTTAGATGTACAGCCTCCATGTCCGGCTGATGGAGATCTAATTGCGATTGCAGAGAGCACGTTTGAAGCAACTGTACATTTGGTTCAAATGGCAGATGGACAACGCGCCTATCAATTAGAACGCCTTAGCGAAGTTCGTAACCTAATCCGGTCCTCCATTCAAAAGCGAATATCTGGTAAACGCCATTCATCAGAAATTTCATGGCGAGAATTTCTTGATGCAGTGCTGCCAAAGCTGGACGATCCTGATGATGAGCAAGAAATACGGGCTCGCGAGGAAAAAACAGAAGCATTGCGTGAATTATTTGAGTCACGTTTATCTGTGTTAATTGGGCCGGCTGGCACAGGAAAAACTACATTACTGGAAGTGCTTTGCAATCAACCAACCGTTAAAGCAAATGGCATATTAATGCTTGCTCCAACTGGTAAAGCCAGGGTTCGGATGGAAGAACAGACTAGGATTCGGGGAGCGCAGACCATTGCTCAATTTTTGCTTCCCATTGACCGTTATGATCCCGAAACAGGCGCTTATCGGCTATCAAAACAAGAGAAAGTTGAGGCAGGAAAAACAGTCATTATCGACGAAGCATCGATGTTGACCGAAGAGCAGTTGGCTGCCGTATTGGATGCGCTTAAAGGAGTTGAAAGATTAATCCTGGTTGGTGATCCGCGCCAGCTTCCTCCGATTGGTGCAGGTCGACCATTTTTAGATATTGTAAATTTTTTGGCACCTAATAATGTTGAAACAATCTTTCCGAGAGTTGCCCCAGGTTATGCGGAGTTAACGGTTCGACGTCGTCAAATTGGTAATGCTCGTAAAGATTTGCTGTTAGCTGAATGGTTTAGTGGCCGCCCGATGGATACAGGTGCAGATATTATTTGGGAAGATGTACAAAAAAAGGAAAGCGATGGTACTGTTCGCCTAGTACAATGGGATCAACCTAATGAATTACAAACCAAATTGCTTGAAGTTTTAGTTGAGGAATTAGGCTTAGACAGTAAAGATGATTGGGCTAAATTCGAGCAATCACTGGGTGGGGTTCTTTTCAATGGTTCCGTGTATTTCAACGGTAAATACAATGACCGACCTGGCTCGTCGAGCAAAATTGAAGATTGGCAAATTTTATCTCCAGTTCGTTCTTCGGTTTACGGGGTCGACGCTATAAATCATCTTATCCAAACCACATTTCGCCAGAGAACCAAGACTTTTGCCACACAGAAGTATCGAAAAATTCCTAAACCAATGGGACGGGAAGGAATTTTATATGGCGATAAAGTTATGCAAGTCATAAATCAACGGCGTTTTGGTGTTTACCCTAAGATCAATGCTCAACAATATGTAGCAAATGGTGAGATTGGAATAGTCGTTGGACAATTTAAAGGACCTAAAGCTGCCTATAAAGGCCTTCCATGGGAACTAGAGGTGGAATTTTCGACGCAACCAGGTTTTAGTTATAAATACGGCGACCGTGATTTTGGAGATGAAGCTGAAGCGCCAATTGAGTTGGCTTATTCTTTAACCATTCATAAAACCCAGGGATCCGAGTTCAAGAAAACATTTATTGTGTTACCAAATCCTTGTCGTTTATTATCCCGGGAATTACTCTATACTGCATTGACTCGCCAAAAGGAGAGATTGATTATTTTGCATCAGGGTGATTTTCATAATCTGATTAGATTTTCTGGAGATTATTATTCTGAAGCA
>JAAZNS010000463.1 GCA_012798185.1 Chloroflexota bacterium
ACATTGCCGGGGCGCTAGTTTTTATCCGTTTTGGCGGGCCACCCTTTGAGCCAGATCAAATTCGGTTGGCGGAATTTATTACCGGGCATGTGGCAACCCTCTATTGGCACGACCGCCTGGTGGCAAAAATTGCTAATCTCGAGGCTGAGCGCAGGCTAGACCGCTTGCAGGAAGATTTTATTGCGACAATTTCGCATGAATTGTTAACCCCTCTGGGGTTCATAAAAGGCTATGCCACCACATTACTGCGGGAAGATACCAGTTGGGATGATGATACGAGACGCGAATTTTTGTCGATTATTGATGAAGAAGCCGATCGGCTTCATGAGCTGATTGAAAATTTAATGGATTCTTCCCGTTTGCAAGCAGGGACATTGAAAATGTCTTTCCAGCCTATACGTTTGGATGCTTTTCTAAAAGACGTAACCATGCGAGCTACTTCTCGTTTGGAAAAGATGAAAGTCGAATTAGATTTACAAGAGGCAGCGTTTCAAATTGTGGCTGATCCAACCCGTTTGGCGCAAGTTTTTGATAATCTATTAACCAATGCCAATAAATATGCTCCTGATACCCCTATTAATATTTGTTTGAAAAAAGAAAATGAGATGGCTTTGATTTCTGTTCAAGATCATGGGCAAGGGATTGCCCCTGAACATTTGGATAATATTTTCAAACGATTTTACCGCGTTCCCACCCCCAATACTAATGTTAGAGGTACGGGATTAGGTCTTTTTATTTGCCGCCAAATTGTCCGTGCTCACGGCGGTGAGATATGGGTGGAATCGACCCTGGGTAAAGGAACAACGTTCTTTATTCGATTACCTGCAACGCAATCTAACGCAGAGAATATTATTTCTTTAAGGGAGAGTAATTGATGACCACGCGTATATTAGTTGTCGATGACGAGCCGCGCTACTTACGCCTGATGGAAGCGAATCTAATTACAGAGGGATACCAGGTGATCAAAGCGACGAATGGACAGGAAGCAGTCGATAAAGTAGCCACACAGCATCCGGAGTTGGTGCTTTTGGATATCATGATGCCAGTTTTGGATGGCTTTTCTGCCTGTGAACGGATTAGAGAATTTTCTAGCGTGCCGATCATTATTGTCACTGCGCGGGGTGAAGAAGGCGCCAGGGTGCGGGGTTTAGACCTGGGCGCGGATGACTATATTGTAAAACCATTTTCTGCCACCGAGCTTTTAGCGAGGGTACGGGCTGTCTTGCGCAGGGTAAAAACTTCGGGAAGCACGCAACAATCTGTGTTCAATCATGGAAATTTACGCATCGATTTTGCCCGGGCAGAAGTTTTCCGCAATGAAAGGATTGTGTTCCTTTCTGCAACAGAGTATCGGCTTTTACTTCAATTTGCCCATAATTTAGGGCAGGTCCTTACATCAGAAGAATTATTGAGTAATGTATGGGGACCCGAATATGCCGAAGATAAAGAGATATTATGGGTGAGTATATCCCGCTTACGCCAAAAATTAGAAGATGACCCGAAAAATCCAATCCATATTGTCACACGTTCTGGCTTAGGTTATACAATGCCCCCTCTCCAGGAGTAATTATTATGGTAACTCGGTACGATGAAAAGGGGAAATATTTTACGAATATCATAGCAAAAAATAAACTCTTCACATATGTCCAAACCCCGGAATATCAAATTCAGGGTTCAGTCCACGTCCGGGCAGACCAACGATTAAAAGATGAAGTCAATGGAGAGGACCAATTTATTGCGGTTACCGATGCTCAAGTTTATGATCATTCCGGAAATTTACTATATAAATGTAAATTTATGTTGGTAAACCGAAATCAGGTGATCTGGCTTATTCCAAAAAATGAAATTATTTAATGACATGAAAATGAGGCAATAATTTTGACAGTAACAGCCAATAATGAAAGCATTTCAGTAAAATCCGCAAATATTGTTAAACTTAAAGCATATCTAGCAAATACAATATTCAGAGATTTAGAAGCCAATCCTTTATCACCAGAACGGGCTTTAGAGGATGCCAAGCAGCGTTTGCAATTTCTTTATGCGAAGACAGGTTTAAATTTACCAGAAGCCCTAAAATTGCAAATTTTCCAAGGTGTATTGGATGATTTATTTGGTTATGGGCCTATTCAAAAGCTGCTCGACAACAGCGAAATCACCGAAGTGATGGTAAATGATTTCAATAATGTTTACGTGGAACGTAATGGGAAAATCGAAAAAACTTCTATTAAATTTGATGATGATAACCATGTGTTGCGAATTATCGAACGCATTGTATTGCCCCTGGGATTGCGAATCGATCGCGAGCATCCAACATGTGATGCTCGTTTGCCGGATGGTTCCCGCGTAAACGCTGTAATACCGCCGGTAGCAATTGATGGTCCTTCGATAACTATCAGAAAATTCAGTCATGAAAAATTAACGATTGAACAATTACTTAGTTTTAATTCACTTACCCGTCAGATGGCAGATTTTTTACAAGCGTGTGTCGTATCACGGTTGAATATTATGATATCGGGAGGAACTGGCTCGGGAAAGACAACATTATTAAATATATTATCCGGTTTTATTCCAGAAAATGAGCGAATTGTCACTATCGAAGACGCAGCTGAGCTCCGCTTGCATCAGGAACATGTCGTACGGATGGAATCACGGCCTCCCAATATCGTTGGCAGCGGCGGTGTAACCATCCGGGATCTGGTAAGAAATGCTCTGCGGATGCGTCCGGATCGGATTGTTGTGGGTGAATGCCGTGGCGGGGAAGCTTTGGATATGCTGCAAGCGATGAATACCGGGCATGATGGTTCATTAACAACATTACACGCCAACACACCCCGCGATGCTCTCTCCCGTTTGGAAACAATGACTTTAATGTCGGGAATCGAATTGCCGGTTAAAGTGATCAGAGAACAAATAGCTTCGGCTGTGGATTTGATTGTTCAGCAATCTCGTGTTCGAGATGGTTCTCGAAAAGTGACTCAAATATCCGAGGTAGTGGGCATGGAAGGCGATACAATTGTGATGACGGATATTTTTAAGTATGAACAAACCATCAGCGATGATGGCCAAGTGAGCGGTGAATTTAAACCTACTGGTATGCGACCTCTATTTATGCCTCGTTTGGAAATGGCAGGATTTAAGCTCAAAGCAGATGTATTTGGTGCAGGTTCAACCGATTTCTTAGGAACTTCCCGCCGTTCAACCCGGGGCAAATAGATAATTAGAATCAAACAAGCGAGGTGGTGCTCCATGGTCAATCCAAGTCATATAAAAATAAGATCAAAAATCATCGGTATTTTGCTAATGGATGCCCGGTTATATAGAGGAAGAAGCATACAAGAGTGCGCAAATATTATTGGAGTAACTGAAGACGTATATGAATCTTATGAATATGGTGTTTCTTCCCCTTCGCTTCCAGAGCTTGAATCTTTAGCGTATTATCTTAAAATGCCGCTGGATCATTTTTGGGAAGATGAAATTATTTCGGAAAAGGGTATGAATGATGATGAGATCGATTATGAAAAATTGATTAAATTACGCCATAAGATTATCGGAACAAAAATTCAGCAGGCGCGCACAGAAAATGGTTTAACCCTGGAAAGATTTGCCGAGCTTTCTGGCGTTCCAGCCCGTACAATGGAGAGTTATGAATTGGGGGAGACTCCTCTTCCCATTCCAGAGCTTGAGGTGATAAGCAAAATATTGAATCGTCCGTTATTCGAATTCAGGGATCAGGATACGATTTTAAGTAAAGCACCCGATATGCTCCAGATTACCAAGCAGCTACAGGAAATGCCCTCTGATTTGCTGGCATTTGTTATGAAACCAATCAACAGACCCTATTTGGAATTGGCGCGGCGGCTGAGTGAAATGTCGGTGGATAAATTACGGGCTGTTGCCGAAGGATTGCTGGAAATTACATTATGAGCGGGTCTTACAAAGCTTCTTCACCTCAGCAATTAGAGAATGATGGAAAACAGCTTTATGAAAAAGGGGAATATCTTGATGCGGCTCTGACTTTTTCTGCTGCAGAGAAAGCCTATAAGACCGCCGGAATGCCGTTGCTTGCGGCTGAAATGGCAAACAATAGCAGTGTGGCATATTTAAAAGCAGGAGATGCGAAAGCTGCATTGGATGCTGTGATGGGTACCGAACAAATTTTTGCAGACCAAGGTGATTTGCGCAGGCAAGGGATGGCGATGGGAAATCGGGCTTCTGCGCTGGAAAGCTTAGGGGAGTTGGATAGTGCAGCTGAGATTTACCAGCAATCAGCCGAAATCCTTCAAAGATGCGGTGAAAACGAATTGCGCGCTCACGTTTTAAAATCTCTTTCTGCACTTCAATTAAAACGCGGACAGCAAATCGATGCTATATTTACCATGAAAGAGGGATTGGATGGGATCAAAAAACCAAGCCTGAAGCAGCGTCTCCTGAAATATTTACTAAAACTGCCAATGAAATATCTCAAATGAAGTTGAACCAATCCTATATTGTTAGATCAGCCACACTCGATGATCGGCAAAATCTGGCGAATCTTATTCACTTTGAAACGTACGTTCAGCGCCACCTTGAATGGCGTTCCGCTTTAGATTGGCTGGGTTGTTTTCCTTATAAGGTTGTAGAAAAGAAGGGCAATATCTTGGCTGCTATGGCTTGTCCACCAGACCCTCCTCAAATTGCCTGGATTCGTCTATTTGCTGTTTCGTCTGGCATATCTTTAGAAAAAGCCTGGAAAACCTTATGGGAATCCATCGAACCAGAAATAAGATCCATGGCTACTGCCGATAGAATAGTGTCCATTCCGCTTTATTATTGGTTTAGAAATCTATTGGAAAAGAGTGGTTTTTCGCTTATCGAGAATGTTATCGTTTTAGCATGGTCTAGCAGCGCTACCCTTGTTGATGGAGCTCTTCCGGAAGGTGTTGTCTTACGTCCGATGCGGTTGGAAGATTTGGAAATGGTGGAAAAGGTGGATCAAGCGGCTTTTTTAGTAATTTGGCAAACATCTCGCCTGACTTTAGAAGCGGCTTTCAGCCAATCTGCTGTGGCATCCGTCGCTGAAACCGATGGGCAAATTATCGGGTACCAGATAAGCACCCCCACCACGCGTGGTGGACATCTGGCACGGTTAGCAACTCTCCCACAATTTCAAGGAAAGGGAATTGGGTATGCGCTAGTGCGGGATGCTTTAATAAGATTTATCCAAAGGGGTGCGCAAACTATTACCGTCAATACTCAAAAGAATAACCTGGCTTCTTTAGCGATTTATCGGAAAGCAGGTTTTATTGCCACGGGGGAGGAATATCCAGTTTATCAATATTTGTTATGACTTGAATATCATGAGCCACATAGAAAAGTACTTCACTTCAAAAGATAATCTGCAACTTTATCTCCAAGTATGGGAAACAGAAAAAACCTCCAAGGCATTGGTTTGCTTAGTGCATGGTTTGGGAGAGCATAGTGGGAGGTATGCTCATGTGGCTGCTGCATTAAATGATGCGGGTTATCATCTGGCAGCCTTCGATTTACGCGGGCATGGCAAGTCGCAAGGGCAGCGCGGTTATTCTCCTTCGATCGATTGTTTCAACGATGATATTGCCGGCTTTGTTATTCAGGTTTCTCAAATGTACCCCAACTTGCCATGTTTCATTTATGCACACAGCCTGGGCGGCTTGTTAGGTTTGAATTTCCTCATTTCTCGAAAACCTTTGATAAAAGGAGCGATAATCAGCGCCCCAGGGCTGAGATCTCCCCTGCAAGAACAAAAGTTCAAAGTGCTGTTATCAAAGTGGGGAGGTCTACTCTTGCCCAGAGTCAATATAAAAAGCGGATTAGATCCCAAGGGGTTATCTCATGATGAAGAACTCATAAAAGCATATATCGGTGATCCTTTCGTGCATGATAATGTAACTTTTGGTTTAGCACGGAGTATGATGGTAGGAATTTCACGGGTGTTTTCCCGTGCTTCTGAAATTCAAATTCCTTTGCTGGTAATGCATGGCAGTGAAGATCCACTGGTATATCCACAGGGTAGTCAGGAACTTTGCAAACTGGTAAGCGGAGAATGCACTTTGAAAATTTGGCATGGTTTATTTCATGAAATTCACAATGAACCTCAAAAGAATGAAGTAATTGCTGCCATGATCGATTGGATGGACAGTCATTTGTCTCAAGAGTAAATATCATGGGATTTATCACTCTGGACAAATTTAACTGCTCGTGGCAAAATTTCTGGATTATGGAAAAAAAAAGGATCAATCATGCCAAAAGTTCAACAACCCTTGAGTAAGCGGCAAATAATCAAGCAGGAACGCTTAAAGAAACAGAAGAGGCAGCGGTACTTCACTATTTTAATTGTTGCTGCACTTGCTGTAGTTGTTGTAGCAATCCTATTCGCTCCTTCCTTATTCTCCTCAATGAAGAATCCATCATCGCGCCCAAACGCCAACCTTAATGCAATGGGTGATCCCAACGCACCAGTTAAAATTGAAGAGTTTTCTGATTTTCAATGCCCCTACTGTAAAAGGTTTGCTGATCAGACAGAGCCTTTAATTGTCGAAAACTACGTGGCAACTGGTAAAGTATATTTTGTTTATAATGCTTACGGACCTGGGGGCAGATATATCGGACCCGAGTCAGTAGATGCTACTATTGCAGCTTTCTGCGCTGGCGATCAAAATAAATTTTGGGAATACAAAGATATTCTTTTTGCTCATCACACGGGTGAAAATGTAGGTGACTATACAAGCAGTAAATTAGAAACATTTGCCAAAGATATTGGTTTGGATATGGATAAATATTATGCCTGTATCAAGGAAAATCCATACGAGCAAAAAATTGCGGATGGTTTTACTGCTGGAATTAATGCAGGTATTGATGGAACACCTGCATTCCTTATCAACGGTAAATTGATTGTTGGCGCGTTACCTTATGAAGAGTTTCAAAAGGAAATCGAAGCGGCTTTAGCTGCTGCCGGGCAGTAATTTATTTTACCGATTCAGGTTTTGCCACCCCGGAAATCGAGTATTCATAGAGTTCAAGAATAAAACAAAGAGACGAGGCGCGGTTTAAATACCGGAATAAATCGTGGTTCTCGATTTCTTTATTGTGTAGTAAAACTGCAGTATGACGTTCTGCCCGCCGAATAATCGTCCGTGCCAAAGCCAAAGCTGCCCCGGCTTTTGTATCCCCGGGTATGATAAATTCCTTAGGCATCTCAATTGTGTTGGCAAAATGATCCACTTGCATTTCCAGCCAGTTAACCTTTTCGGCATCGATAGTGCGAAATCGTTCAGAATTGTCTTTACTGGCAGCGATCTCACCCATCAATTGGTATAAATCACGTTGCAGCGATAATATGACGGAAGAAGATTCGGGCGAGCATGTATGTGAACGAGCCAGCCCTAATGCCGCAGAAGCTTCATCAATAGCGCCAATTGCTACGATTTTAGGATGATATTTTGCAACTCTTTCTTTGCCTAATAATCCTGTATAACCTTCATCGCCTTTTCTGGTATAGAATTTTTTCATGGTGAATATTATACTATCTCAGCGATTGAATTGTTCCTCTTGAATGTGATGCCAAAGATAGCAGACATTCAGACATTCACTCGTGGATTTTCCAATATCATTCCATATATTCAAATATAGTTATTTCTTCTCATTTTTTATTCACTTCTACCACTTTGGAGAGAAAGGATACCGGCTTGCTGCTATTTCCCCTTCTCCATTTATGGGAGAGGAGGTTAGGGGTAGAAGGTGAAAAAACATCAAAATAAAGAATTAGGTTGAATAAGCCACTGGTATCGTCCGGTAATCTTTCAAAAAAAACCTGGATGTTTTATACTATAAAAAATCGGAATCCGACGGCACAAAAAATCCATGGATAATCATTGATTGTCATCAATGATGCGGCTTGAAATTGTATTATACAGGTAGATTAGGAGAAATGATCATGCAGATTCGTTGTTATCATTGTCATAAACCTTATGCCCTTTCTCAGGAAGCTGTTCATGCAGCCCTGACTCAAATCCATGAAGAAAAACTTCACCATTTTAATGCTCATTGTCCTCATTGTGGAAAATCCAGCCATATTGCTACCGATGCATTAAAGCGTGCAGCACCCAACTGGAAACCAGGGGAAGTAATTTCGGAAGATGGAAAACAATCATAAATTAAGTTATGAAACTACACCGCGGCCGACCAGCATTACCGTATTAATCGTATTGTTATTCATTCAAGCAGTTGGGACCTTAGGGTATGGTATTTTTTTGGGATATTCACGCGGCTGGACGATCTTCAAAGGCGAAAGGTTTTTAAATTTCCTCCCATTCGCTATGGCGGATCACGTTACATCCGGCGTCGTTTTGATTTCGATATCGGTGTTCATGTTCATTGTGGTGCTTTCCTTTATCAGGCAAAAACCCTGGGCTTGGCTGGCTGCTATGACAATTCAGGGGTTAAGTTTAATCGTTGGCTTGGTGGAATACCTGATCGATAATCCCAATTATGTTGCCCTGGCATTTGGGGTTGTTTTGGTATTTTATTTGAACCTTCAAGAAGTGCGCGATACTTTTTATCCAAAACAAACTTGATATTATGACTCAAATTGTCGACCGAGAACTCGAACTGCTCAAACGCTTTGAACCGGTAGTATATTACACCAAAGGGGAAAAGTTTTTCCCTATTGCTGTTCAACAGTATATCTCCCAATGTAGTTTATGGTCAAAGCGCCTGGACGAACCGGCAAAACAACTTGTCCCACAGGGTGAATTGACTATCGAGAAGCTGTGTGCGGCTTATGAAGCACCGCCTGGAACAATTATTTTTCTTAAGTATATTGAGCCACTAGATCTGGTGGAACTGGCAAAGTATAAAATCAATCAGGCTGTTGATTCTTTGGCAGAAAAGCCAGCAAAAAATATATTTCGCCGGGGTGTTGGCAGATTGGCAAGAGTAGGTTATGGTTCCCGGTTAGTAGATACATTATTCTCTTTGACATTGTTTTTTCGGGGGAGAGTCCCTGGCGATACTGCTGCTGCAGCTGCCCTTGCTTATGAAAAAATGCAGGAAGAATGCGGCTCTTATACTTGTTATGGGCGGCTGGTGAGAGAAAACGGATGGCTTGTTCTTCAATATTGGTATTTTTATCCGTTTAATAATTGGCGTTCTGGTTTTTTTGGGGTCAACGACCATGAGGGAGATTGGGAAATGGCATGTATTTATTGCTCCGAAGTTCCCTCAGATGATCCCCAGAATCCACATATCCAACCGGAATGGGTGGCATATGCATCTCACGATTATTCGGGTGACGATTTGCGGCGGCATTGGCAAGATCCGGAGGTCGAAAAAATTAACAATCATCCGGTTATTTTTGCCGGTGCAGGCAGCCATGCCAGTTATTTTTCAGCGGGAGAGTATCTTACTGAGCTGGAATTGCCATTTCTAAAGGTTTTTGTAGATCTGGTTGATAAACTACAGAAAATCTGGTTCAATACGCTGAGACAGGCTGGGTTAAAGGTAAAATCAAGTACTTTCAATGTTTTCCGCATTCCTTTTGTGGATTATGCCCGTGGAGATGGTATATCGATTGGAAACGATCAAAGCTGTGAATGGCAGTTAATCAAGTTAGACGATACCACACCCTGGGCAGTCAATTATCGTGGTCTGTGGGGGTTATATGCCCAAGATCCTATTGCAGGTGAAAACGCTCCGGCTGGACCGGTATATAATCGAGATGGCAGCGTACGACGCTCCTGGTATGACCCGGTTGGATGGGCAGGTTTAGATAAAGTTCCGCCTGGTTCCAAGGCGCAAGAATTTATTGCAGAACAACGGAAACAAATATTAACCCATCAAAACGAGATAGAAAAATTAATAAAGGACAAAAGTGAAGCATTATTTAGGTTAGGGATAGAAGCTGCTGCATGTCAAGAACAACCTCATCTTGAATCCATTACTCAGGCAACAACATCGAAGGTAAAAGCATTATCAGTTGAACTTAACCAATTGCGCCGTGAGTTGACCGAAAATAAAGCAAAGCTCGAGGCTTTGGATGCCTATGATGTGAAAATAAAAAAGGGAGAATTAGGGTCACTGCGACAGCATATCCGCCGCCCACGTCGCTCATCACCGCCCACACATACCCGCCTGAACCTTTTTGCCGAATTCCTGGCAGCAGGCAGCATCGGATTTTTGATGATTGGCATTGTGGGGATTGTATTATTCGCCAGGCAATATTTGATTATTGGTTTAGTAATGATGGTCGGTTTTATGTTATTTATGGAAGCTGTTTTCCGCAGGCAATTACCCGCTTTGATCAACAGCGTGGCTATATGTCTGGCGGTTATTTCAGCTCTGGTGATTATTTATGAATTCTTCTGGCAATTGGTAGTGATTGGTATATTGATGGCGGGATTATTTATTATTTGGGAAAACATTCGCGAAATTAGATTGTGATATTTAATCCATTAGCAAATGGAATTCAATATCATGTGAAATCGGCAACCTCGCTGGCGCATTCTGAGAAGATGTGATCAGCGCAATTTTACTCGGATTACCCGCAGCCGGCAGTGCGGTAACCGAGGGATTACCTGTAGTGCTGGCTACTTATGACGAATCATAAAAGGTCAATAACCGATGATACAAAAAACTGATTTAATAATTACTACTCCTTCCCCTTTTAATTTTGCGGCAACGATCTCTTCGCATGGATGGGTAGATTTACCTCCTAATTATTGTGATGCAGAGACGAATTCAATGAGACGTATTGAGCAGCTTTCACCCGGGAATGTTGTGATCTTGCAGATATATGATGTAAACTCGGATGATCCTTCTCTGATTGGAGTGCAAGTAGAATCTGAGAATTTGTTATTGGAAAGTGAAAAACAAGAAATTCTTCACAAATTATGGGATATGCTGCGATTGGATGAAGATTTATCTGAATTCTATGCAATATGCCAAAAAAGGGGAGCGCCATGGGACGAAATGACCCGGGGATATGGGAGAATACTGCGCTCTCCCACATTTTTCGAGGATGTGGTTAAAACGATTTGTACAACCAATGTTCAATGGGGCGGCACAAGAGGCATGATTAAAAGATTGGTTGAGAATTATGGTGAGCCATATCCAGGCAATCCTGCTTTACGCACCTTTCCTTCGCCGGAAGTAATCGCTGCCTTGCCCTTCGATGAGTTCCATGCTAATGTCCGCATGGGATATCGCAGCGCTTATATCCATTTATTATCCCAAAGGGTGGTATTGGGAGAAGTAGACCTGGAAGCGATGAAACGGTCTCCACTACCGACAAATGAGCTAAAAAAGGAATTGCTTTCGATCAAGGGGGTTGGTAATTATGCTGCTGCCAACCTTTTAATGTTGGCAGGCAGATACGACGAGCTGACAGTAGATACGGTTTTTAGGCAATTCATGCGTGAAAGATATTTTCAGAATCAAATCCCTACTGATAAAGAGGCATTGACTATCTATGAGGATTGGGGGAAATGGAAATATCTGGCATATTGGTTTGAAATTTGGCAATATTATAATAACCAATAATCTCAATAACCTGAACAAACCTGGCAGCTTATTAGTATAAAACATAGATGTGCCTATTGCATGGTTTGTTTTCACCCAATATTTTTCCGGAGATTGCAGTAATGAATACCGCATCGGAACATTTCTCACTGACTGAGTTGGCGGAGGGAGTTTTTGCCGCGATAGCGACTGAAGCTGGTGGCGCTTTTAGTAATGCAGGAATTATCGATTTGGGAGATCAGACACTGGTATTCGATACGATGAACACTCCCCTTGCAGCAAAAGATTTAAAACAGGTGGCTGAAGAATTGACTGGCAGGCATATATCCTATATTGTGAACAGCCATTGGCATTCTGATCACTGGATGGGAAATCAGGTCTTTCCGAAAAGCACAATGATCTTTTCCACTCCAGAAACCCTGGAATTTATGATTTCAGAATTGGATGAAATTCATCAATCGCAAAGCAATCATTCAAATTTTCGATCTTTGATCGAAACATATGAAAAATTATATAATGAAACGAAAGATGAATCCCATAAAAAGAACATTTCAGATATGATTTCCCGCTGGAAATTTGAATTGGATGCGTTACCCGAATTGAATCCCCGGCTGCCCAATATGACCTTCGATTCCAAAATCACATTTCATGGTAAAAATCGTGTGGCTGAATTATTTGCTTCTGGCAAAGGGCACACAATTAGCGATGTTTTTTTGGCATTACCAGAAGATCAAATTGTATTTTGGGGTGACTTGGGATTTTTCCAGTGCCAGCCTTTTATCGGTTCTTGTGATTTGGAAGGCTGGAAATTGAAAATTCTGTCAATGACCAACTCTTTATTTAAACATTTCGTACCGGGGCATGGTCCTTTAGGAAATCAATCGGATTTGCATTTGGAGCATCAATACATGGTAACCCTGGAAGAAAAAGTACGCGAAGCTTTTCAGGGCGGTATGACCGTCGAAGATGCGTTATCCAAAATCTCACTTCCCGAACCGTTCAACCAATGGGTTGCTGCGAGTGCGCGCAGGTTCGAAGCGAATGTCAGGTTTTTGTTTCAATATTTCGACGATCGCATGTAATCAATTCAAATCATATTTCCATGGTCAGATTTCCAGCAAAATTCAAACAATTGGTCATTTTCTGGATTACGATGACCTTACTATGTGGCTGCAGTCAAACCCGGTCTGCGGGTAATGCGCTGCAATCGCTCAGGAAAATTGACGATTTCCCTTTGTATACGATGGTTTATGAGGGGGAATCAATTTCATTGACTGAATCTGATAATGCACTATCGAGAAAATATGTATTGCATAGCAAGAAAGAAGAAGTATTTTTGAAAAGTTACCCTTGGGGATGTTCACTTTTCGCTGCATTAGGTAACCCGAAAAAATTTCTTTATGGCAGAAATTTTGATTGGCAATTCAGTCCGGCATTACTTCTTTTTATAAAATCTGCTGATGGGTATTCTTCTGTGTCGATGGTGGATATTGCCTACCTGGGGTATGAGGGCGAACGCTCGAAAAAATTACTAGAATTATCTGCCAAAGAACTCCAGCCTCTGTTGAATGCACCTTGGCTGCCTTTCGACGGTATGAATGAAAAAGGATTAGCGGTTGGTATGGCGGCTGTTCCCTCAGGGAATATGATTGACGATGCCGGGAAACCAAATATCGATTCGCTGGAAGTGATTCGAGAAATGTTAGATCATGCAGCGAATGTAGAGGAAGCCGTGGATATTCTCGATGACTATGATATTGATTGGGGTACGGCACCTGCGTTGCATTATTTGATAGCCGATAGATCGGGCAAGGCAGCCCTGGTGGAATATTACCAGGGGAAAATGAATATCCAATATAACCAAAACCCCTGGCATTTGGCAACCAATTTTATCGTAACTGCTGCTGCAGAAAATACGCAAGGCAGATGTCAGCGATATGATAAGATTGATTCGGTTATGAAAGAGAAACAGGGAAAACTTTCCTCTTTCCAAGCCATGACGCTCCTCAAAGATATTTCATCTTCTGATTTGAATACTGTCACCCAGTGGTCGGTAGTCTATGGTATTTCATCGGGTGAAATATGGGTTGTGATGGGCAGGGATTATAAAGAAGTATATTCTTTCAATCTGAATGAGTGGTGAAATGCCAATCCCCACAATAGAAACTCTCCGATTGATTTTACGGCCATTTTATGAAAATGATGCGCAATCTTTGTATAACATACTTCAAGAGGAAGGTGTTTTACGGTATTTTCCCAATCCGACACCTCCCGCTTTAGAAAAGGCGGCGAAAGTCATAAGCGATCAGCTGGAACAATGGCAAAGATATGGCTATGCCTGGTGGGCGGTCACCTTGAAATCCGACCATACATTTATCGGCTGGTGCGGGCTTCAATTTTTACCGGAAACAAATGAAACTGAAGTAGGGTATCTATTGGGAAAACCCTGGTGGGGTAAAGGGTATGCAACTGAAGCGGCTGCAACATCATTGCAATATGCTTTTACCCAATTGAACATGAAGCAAATTATTGCCCTTGTCCATCCGGAAAACAAGGCTTCTATCAGGGTAATCGAAAAACTTGGCATGGATTTTGTGGATGCAACCAAATATTTTGGAATGAATATTTTACGGTATATAATCGAAAAAGATCGATATTTAGATGACACAAGTATAGGAGAATCGAGATGACACATAAGAAAATCGTGATATTAAAGGGCAGCCCGCGGGAGAAAGGCAATAGTGCAATCCTGGCGGAGCGCGTTGCAGATGGCGCTCGCTCGGCAGGAGCAGAAATCAGCAGCTTTTATCTTCACTCAATGGATATTCGTCCATGCGATGCCTGCGAAGCCTGTCATGAAAATGGGGGAAAGCCCTGCATTATCGAAGATGATATGCAAAAGATTTACTCCGCTATAGACCAGGCAGATGTGATTTTAATCGCCAGCCCAATATATTGGTTCTGGCTGAGCGCTCAAACGAAATTATGTATCGATCGTTTTTATGCCTATGCTGGAAAAAAGCCGAATATGCTTGCTCAAAAAATATTTGCCTTGGTATTTGTTTTTGGCGATTCCGATGTTTATACTTCTGGAGGCATCAATGCCATTCGATCGTTTGAAGATATGTGCCGCTATCTTGGGGCACCTATTGGCGGTATTTTATATGGCAGCGCTGATGAGGCAGGAGATATCTTGAAGCAAGAGGATTTGTTAAATAAAGCTTATCAATTTGGGAAAAAGCTGGGCGCTAGTCATTGATTTTTCAGTATCCACTAATATATATCAACCATTGGGAGGAAACACGTTAATGAAGGAGATTATGCACAGGTTTTTCCCATTGTCGATAATTTTAGTATTGGGTTTAGGAGGGTGTTATTCGAAATCACCATTAATCGTCGAAACCAGCCCTTCCATGACACCATTACACATGCCGCTTTCGACAACTCCTTCAGAGGGCGAGTCTGCGGACGAAACATTACAAACTGATGATATTAAGCTTGTTGCTGATCTGAAAGATCTGGATATCGATTCATTCTATAACCAGTCATATCTACGCTTATGGGGCAGAGACCCAGAAACGGTTACCATTCTGGGATTAGCCAATATTTTCTCGCAGAATAATGACCAATTAACTGATATTTCTGACTCATACATTCTTGAAACGCAGGTCATGGAAAAAGAAATATTGGCATTATTAAACCTATATGACCGCCAGTCGATGACAGCAGATCAGCAGGTTACTTACGATGTTTTTAAATGGTATTTAGTAGACCTGGTAAGCAGCCATGAATTTATGTATAACGATTACCTAATAAATGCCACGGTATACAGTGTCCATACTAGTCTTTTGCAATTGTTCACCGATTATCAGCCTTTGAAGACAGAGCAGGACGCAAAGGCTTACATTGCCAGATTATTCCAGGTCGATAGAAAAATGTCTCAAGTGGTGGAAGGGTTAAACCGGCGCGCCGAAGCAGGGGTTATTCTTCCGAGCTTTCTGCTGTCTTGGGTAACACAAGAAATCAATCAAATCGCTCAAAGTGAAGCCCAATCGACTCCTTATTATCGAGCATTCTACGATAAAACAAAAATTATACCCGGATTGAGTGAACAAGATCGCACGCAATTGCTCGAAGAAGCCAAAGAAGCGATTAATTCATCGGTTCTTCCAGGGTACAAAAAATTGGTTTTATGCTTGAGTGATCAATCCCAAAAAGCCACCAACGATGCTGGTGTCTGGAAATTCCCTAACGGGAAGGCGTATTATGCATACACCCTGAGACACTATACCACCACGGTAATGAATGCCGACCAAATCCATGCCCTGGGAAAAGAACAGCTCGACCGCATCCACGCTGATATGCGCGTCATCTTTGATCAATTGGGATACCCCCAAAATAAGGATTTACCTGGATTATTCGAAAAAGTTGCCCAAGACAGCGGGATGGTTCCAGGCGATGAAATGGTGAGTGTTTTCGAAGGATTAATATCAAACGCTGAAACTCTGTTTCAGGATGCTTTTGATATTCGTCCCAAGGCAAAGGTCATTGTTCAAGGAGCAGAACTGGGTGGATACTATATGCCTCCTGCGGTGGATGGATCACGGCCGGGGATTTTTTATGCCACGATAAGC
>JAAZNS010000464.1 GCA_012798185.1 Chloroflexota bacterium
GATGCCGCTCAGCTCACCCAGATTTACACCTGGGTGGATAACCTGGATGAATTCGAAATCTCCCAATCGGATGGAGAAGGGGTGATGGATTCGCTAACCACTTACCTGGCATTTTCCGGCACAGGCAGCCAGCAGCCAGATGAAGAAGTTAAAGAAGCTATCCTGAAATTTGCTTCTGAATTATATGCCGGCTTTTCACCCGCCTCTGCCGGCGCTGATATTGACCAGGCGCGTCAGGCTCTGATCCTCTTTTTTCAGTTTCTCCACGATGGAAAATATAAAGAGGCGACCGACTATTTCAACGGCAGTTACGAAACCTTGATCAGTATGAATCCCGATATCCCATCCCATGACTATATCGCCTTGTTGGAAAATGGATGCAAAAACAATGGGTTACAATGCCTGCTGGTTCGAGAGGTAATCCAAGAAGAGCGATTATCAGATCGAGAATTCAAATTTACAGTCGAATTTAAAAATGAAGATGACAGCTTGTTTACCTTGGGCTCATGCTGCGGCGCTTCTCCCACCGAAGAACCTGCTCAATCGCAATTTGTCTACACAGTTATAAAAGACGGAGATTTTTTCCTAGTGCAAGAGCTTCCTCCATACGTGCCATAATCCATCTTATTGAAATAACCTTAAAAAATAAAGGCTGCCAAGAAATTTCTTGGCAGCCATTTTTTTCCATAAATTATTTTTTGGTGCGCACTTTATTTTGCAGAGTCCGGGAAAAAATCTTTTCCATCTCTTCATTGCTGCTTTGAACTTTCCGCTTGCCCTTACCCTTGGGTAAAACCATGTTCGAATTAGAGCGTTCCATTGCCTGCCGTATCGCTAGTTCCATGGCGGTTGGAACTGGTTCTTCTTTATCCTCTTCTTCCACAGGTGCTTCTTTCTCTTTTTCCTTGTTCTGACGGGCAGGTTTAGCTTCTTTCACTGGTTTCTCTTCCAGAGCTTTCATACTGAGTTTGATCTGCTTTTTTCGGCGGTTGACCTCTAAAACCTGTACTTCTACCTCATCCCCTTCTTTTACAATATCGCCCGGGGTTTTAATATAATCATGAGTCATTTCGCTGATGTGCACTAAACCCGGCCGCTCGGCGCCAATTTCTATAAAAGCGCCAAATTTTTCAAGACGGGTCACCTTTCCTTTAACCACCATTCCCTTGGTAAGCTCGCGCCATTCCAGGGCAAGGGGTTCGATCATGGTTAAATCGATGCGGTTTTTCTTGGGATCGACTCGCTTAACCCAAACATCAACTGTCTGCCCAACCTTCACCACATCTTCGACACGATTGGTATGTTCTTGCTGCAATTGGGAAATATGAACGACGCCAGGTGTCTCCAATCCAATATCGACAATGGCGCCGGCAATTGTTGTCTTTATTACAGTACCGGTAAACTTTGTCTTTCGCTTGATGTCTGATAGGGAACCAGGCTTTGCGCTCTCGGGGGCTTCAATAACATTCGTATCCATAGAGCTTTTCTCCATAAAATGAGATATACATCCAGCCGCATAAAAAGCGGTTATTGTAACTGTCATAGGGTAATTATTGCTACCCGCGAAATTCGATTATACTTGGTAGGAGTTGAAATGTCAAAGCGATTTGAATGATTTGAATGATACTTTATTCGTTTTTACGTGATTATTTGAAAGCAAGAATCGGATAGTCGAAGATTTATAATTCAAGTATCATGCTTGAAGAAAGCAGGCAACCATGTCGAAACACCCCATTGATAACCTTAATTTGAATGAACAGGACATGTGGCAGGCAGTTTTGGATAGAGACCCGCAATATCGCCATGTTTTCGTCTATGCGGTACGTTCTACAGGAATATATTGCCTGCCTACTTGCCCTTCACGCCGCCCGAGGCGAAATCAAGTTTCCTTTTTCGATTCTTCGGTTACGGCTGAAGCCGCCGGTTTTCGTCCCTGTCAGCGCTGCAACCCAAACCAATCAATTTCACCCAATGACCGCATTGTGGAAAAAGCAATCGAACTGATCAATCATCCGGATAATCAACCACTTTCCTTAGCCAAACTCAGCCAGACCCTTGATATCAGCCCTTCGCATCTTCATCGAATTTTTAAATCAAAGACCGGACTCACCCCCCATCAATATGCGGCTGCACAGAGGTTGAGACGGTTCAAGGAAAGGGTGAAATCGGGCGAGCCGGTAGCTTCTGCACTGTACAGCGCAGGATACCATTCCAGCAGCAGGCTTTATGAGAAGGCTGCTAAAACTCTGGGGATGACTCCCGCTGTATATCGTAACGGAGGAAGGGGACTTTTAATCAATTTTACGATTCGAGATACTTACCTGGGAAAAATCTTGCTGGCGGGAACTCAACGTGGCGTGTGCCGCGTAGAATTCGGCAGCGATGAATCACAGTTGGAAATCGGTTTACACTTAGAATTCCCAGCCGCACAAATCAACCGTAATGATGCTGCACTCAAACCTTGGATGGATATCATTCTGCAAGTTCTGGATGGCAGCCGCTCCGACGCATCCCTGCCTTTGGATATTCAAGGTACAGCTTTCCAGCAGCGAGTCTGGAATACATTACAAAAAATCCCTTACGGGAGCACCCGGACATATTCGGAAATCGCCGAATCTATTGGGCAGCCGCGTGCTGCCCGTGCTGTAGCCTCTGCCTGCGCCAGCAATCCGGTAGCACTGATAACGCCCTGCCACCGGGTGGTGCGCAGCGATGGGAAGATAGGAGGCTACCGCTGGGGAGAAGAAAGAAAACAAGCGTTGTTGGCACAAGAAAAAGCACTTAAGAAAGGAAAACAATAATCAGCGACTACTCAGCCGGGTTGGGTGTTTTGAAAATTTCTGCCCTCTGGATTGGGTTTTGTAATTACATTAAAGTTCGCCTATAATTCACCCAGAGGATATTATGAAAATAGCAGTATATGGAACAGGCAGTGTTGGCGGTTATTTTGGCGGTCGATTGGCTCAAGCCGGCGAGGAAGTAACCTTCATCGCCCGCGGGGCGCACCTGGCAGCTATTCGTAATCACGGTTTGA
>JAAZNS010000465.1 GCA_012798185.1 Chloroflexota bacterium
GATGAAGAAATGTGGATCGATGATGAGGATGAATATTAAACGGTATTATTATGGATGCCGTTGTCTTTGGAAATGTAACACTTGATGTTATTTGTTTAACTGTTGACGATGTACCACGTCATGAATCACTGTTGTTCGATCAGGTGGCTGTTTTGCCTGGGGGATGTGGATCGAATGTGGCTGTTGGATTAGGTACACTAGGTATTTCCACAGCCTTAGTTTGCTGTATCGGAGATGATGCTCCAGGAAGAATCATAAAGGAATATTGGCAAAAAGCTGGCATCGATCTAAGTTTTGTAAAGCATATTCTCAATAAATCAACTGCGGTAAGCATTGGATTGGTGGATTCAAATGCTCAGCCAAGATTTATTCATACACCTGGAGCAAATGCTTTATTAACCTCCGATGATTTAAATATTTCAAAATATATTGATTTTGGTATACGGCTCTTGCATATTGGTGGCTTTTTTGTATTGCCAGGCATTGTGGATGACCAATTCCCTAGGAAACTGGCAGAAGCCAGAAAAAATGGAATTATCACTACTCTTGATGTTGTAAGGTCAGTGCGGATGTCGAACCCATCACTTTTATGGCCATGCATGCCAGAATTAGATATTTTTTTGTGTAACCAGGCAGAAGCAGGAAAATTAACCGGACACGAAAATATCGAAGAAGCATCAATATATTTGAGGAAAAAAGGTGCTGCAGCTGTAATAATTAAACTTGGAGAAAATGGATGCTGGGTTGACTCCGATGAATTTATCGGGATTATTCCAACACCAAAGGTAGAGGTGGTAGATACAACCGGGGCAGGCGATGCATTTGCAGCGGGATTGATCGCTGCATTGGTAAAAGGAAAAAAATTAAAAGAAGCTTGTGAAGAAGGAAATAAAGCTGGCGCGAGAATGGTCACGAAAATTGGTGCAATTGGCGGTTGGTTAAATCAGTGATTTGTGATCTCTAAGGGTAGGTAACGATGGCCATATTTTCCAGCGCTGACCAGGAATCTAGAAATTCTTCAACGCTTTTCGTATAAATTGTATCACCATTAAGATAGCTGACACTTGTTGGTGAGTAACCTGTTATTATCACCGTATGCTCGTAACGGGCAACAATTGTCCATAAACCGTCTTCGGGGAGGTAATAAACAGGAATACCATTGGCAATCGAATCGATAACCCACACAATAACTGGATGATTATTGGAAATTTCCGCTCTCAACGCATCCCAACTGAGCGGCCTATGAGCATAAGCAGACAATCCATAACTGCGGAGTAATTTAGCAACTGGTTCGGCGTGAACTCCATAGTCGCTGGGGGGAATTTGCCCCCATGAACCGTATACATTTCCTACAAATCCTTTATCTGGGTTATCGGAATGGGGAAGTTTATTAAAAAAAATAATTTCGTTTATCGATTTGCCGAAATATTTTGCCCAATCGACAGCAGAGCGAGACTCGCAATCCAATGGTAATGCCTGCGATTCTCCAGAAATTCCGTTTATCGTTGCTTTTGTGGAAAACGAGACTGGACCAGGTGTAGGTGGAGGAATTGGTGCATATTTTGTCAATGATGCAACGATACACCATTTTTTTAGCTTTCCAGTGGCTGAACTAGCGTTATCGGAAACGCGCAAAA
>JAAZNS010000052.1 GCA_012798185.1 Chloroflexota bacterium
GAAATTTTTTGCCATGGCGAATATCAGATTTTCTTCGTCCTGCATATGGCGCTGCATCAACGAAATAAATCCCCATACATTCCTTATCATTTCTCTGTAGGCGGATTGGATTCCAGATTGCCATCGCTTGGCGGCGGTAACTAACCGGCGTGTATACAGAACAATTTGTTCATGTTCCAAGGAGGCAATGAGAAGAGTGCGGTTGTTTCGCGATAATCCACATTTGAACATTGTTTCGAAGAAAATCGTTTCCTCGATTTTTTGGTGATGGTTAACCACAAAGTTCTTATTGAAATGCACAACCTCGATAAAAAATCCGGGCTGTACAGTATATGCATTTTCAAGAAGATTCACTGCCTTTTCGAGGCAATCTAAAACTCGATAAATATTACGATGTTCTTCAAACAATATTTGGGTCATTTCCATTCATATCCTCCCACCGTTTTTGATTCAATGAATATTATACTCCTGTCATTAGTTATTTCTTTTTGGGTTGGAACGGTGTCTGTAATTATTATTACACAAATGATTAGCCTATCCAAGTTTATACATGACATTCATAACAAATTATTAATTTATCTAAAAGTCGCTGAAAAACAATGTATCTACTTCGGCGATTTATTCCAAATGTCAACGAATATTTGGATTATGGATATTACTATAATGGATTTATATTTAGAAAAACCGGCTTCGAGTTAGTCTAATCAATTTTCTAATGGAATGAATATCGCGCCATGTCCGATTCAATAAAAATTGAAGCCCTTGATTTTAAATTCTTTTTCTGATACACTTTTATTAATAAGATGCAATTGGTTCTCGTTGGATGTTAGGAAGCAACGGCTCAATGCATTGGCTTGAGCCTTTTTATTTCGAACGCTCCGAAGGAACACATATCGCATCATCATTTGTCCTCATTTTTCAAGGAGTCAATCGCAATGACAGATCGGATCGTCGGAACTGTAAAATGGTTCAATAGCAGCAAAGGTTATGGATTTCTTGCCCGCGAAAATGGCGAAGATGTGTTCGTTCATTATTCCGCCATTAAAGGCGAAGGCTATCGAACCCTGCAGGAAGGGCAAAAAGTGGAATTTTCGGTTGAAAAAGGTCCCAAAGGATTGCAAGCAACAAACGTCGTAATCGTATAATTTTTTTCGGTCTTATTTACACCTTATGGTGTAAAGTAAAGTTAGTTATCAGGGGGAAAGAAGTATAAAAAATTAAATATGCCCAATACCAGCAAAAAAGGGCAGCGTGATTAGCGCTGCTTTTTTTTATTCAAGTGATAATTGGAGGAGAATGAGATTATTGGGATTTTTGGTGGATAATCTTTACAGTCAATCACTTCTGTCCTAAAATCACTTTATATCGAATGAAAGGTGGAAATAAATGGGATTAAGTATCGGGATAATTGGATTACCAAATGTTGGTAAAAGCAGCCTTTTTAATGCTCTGGCAAAAGAACAATTAGCCCAGGTTGCCAACTATCCGTTTTGTACCATTCATCCCAACCATGCCATCGTGCCGGTGCCCGATCCACGAGTTGAACAACTTGCTGATTTAGGGAAACTCGAAAGGCGCATTCATGCCACGATCGAGTTTGTCGATATCGCCGGGTTAGTTAAAGGCGCCAACCGGGGGGAAGGTTTAGGCAATCAATTCCTGGGACATATTCGCGATACCACCGCAATTCTACACGTGGTGCGCTGTTTCGAAGATCCACATGTGGTGCATGTCAGTGATAACCTGGATCCGCGAGATGAGATCGAAACAATAAATTTAGAACTCATTTTGGCTGACATGCAGCAATTGGAGAAAAAAATCGAAAAGTTAAGCAGCCAGGTGAAGGGGGATAAAAAAATGATCCCCGTCATGGAAATGGCTCAATCGATTTACCAGCATATGTCTGGTGGAAAGCCGGTTTTTCAATATCCCGAAAAAGAGGACGAAACATTTATTGAATTGACTAATGAAATGAGATTCATTTCAGCCAAACCGGTGATTTATGTAGCAAATGTGGATGAACCATCATTAAAAGCAGGGAATATATATGCTACGGAAGTATTCGCTAAGGCAGAAGAATTAAATGCACCCGCCGTAATGATTTGCGCTCGCCTGGAGCAAGAGCTGGTGGATATGACCGAAAGCGAGCGGAAAGAGTATTTACAGCTTGTTGGCGCAGAAGAAACCGGTTTGGAGCAGATTATCCGTAAAAGTTTCGATATGCTTTCCTTGATCACTTTCTTGACGATGAATGAGGAGGAAGTCCGCGCCTGGATGGTACCCAAAGGAACACCAGCGCCTAAAGCTGCTGGCGAAATACACACGGATTTCGAAAAAGGTTTTATTCGGGCAGAAGTCACCTCTTTTGATACTTTCATAAAACATAAAAATTGGGCAGGTGTAAAATCTGCTGGATTGATGCGCCTGGAAGGAAAAGAGTACATCGTCCAAGATGGTGATATCATCTATTTCCGATTCAACGTGTAACAGGTACTGACAATCAAAGTTTTGCGTGACGTGATGGATTAATCATATTGTTGCTTAGCGCTATGTGAAGATTAAGATGCAAATATTTAATAGAGTCTTTTCAATTCATCGAAAGGAAATGATATGACGCTGATCTTTGATATCCTGGCACCAATAGCTCGAGCGGGAATTACCTGGTTGAGCAGAAAACGCTTACCCCAAATAAATGGAACGATTAAATTATCCGGCATTTCCAAGTCCGTAGAAATTATCCGTGACCGCTGGGGAATCCCTCACATTTTTGCGCAAGATGAAGCGGATCTGTTTTTTGCCCAAGGATTCATTCATGCCCAAGACCGATTATGGCAAATGGAACTGAACCGGCGCACCGCCCGTGGTCAATTGGCAGAATTATTTGGGGATATCGCCCTGGATACCGACCGCGCCACAAGGACTTTTGGTTTCAACCGCCTCGGACAAACGGATTGGCAAAACATGGAAGGAGAAACTCGGGATGCAGTTTTGGCTTATACCAAAGGTGTTAATGCATATCTTGATATGCCTTCAGCGCCGATGCCGGTCGAATTCAGTTTGCTGGGTCACCGCCCGCGCCCTTGGGAGCCGGAAGATTGTACCGCTTTTGCCCGGGTGATGATGTGGCAGCTATCACATGCTTGGTATGGCGAGATTGTCCGTGCTCAGATGATCGAAACAGCCGGCGAAGAACATGCCGCAGAATTGATGATCCATTATCCAACAGTCAGCCCAACTACGCTGCCAAAAGGTATTGAATTCAACCGGCTTGGAGAAGGTGGAATATTGATCAAGGAAAATGGTCCATTCCTGGAACGCGGTTTGGGCAGTAATGCCTGGGCAATCGCTGGAAGTAAATCCAATACCGGGAAACCTTATTTGTGCAATGATATGCATTTACCCTTAAGTATGCCCGGGCTTTGGTACCAAGTGCACCTGGTGGGAGGTAAATATAACGTTACCGGGGTATCCCTTCCCGGTGAGCCGATGGTTTTAGTTGGGCACAATGAGAATATCGCTTGGGGAATTACCCTGGCGTATATCGATTGTGAAGATTTGTTCATCGAACAATTCGACCCTCAAAATGCGGATCGCTATCTCTATAAGGGCGAGTGGGTTAAAGGTACGGTCATCGATGAAGTTATCCCTCGAAAAGGGAAGGCTGAAGCGCATCATGAAAAAGTGATCATTACCCGGCATGGACCGGTAATCTCTGATGTTGTTGGTTATTCAGCTCAACGTCTGGCGGTAAATTCGATGGCATTGCAGCCCAGTCCAAACCTGACAGGATGGATGAAATTAAATCAGGCAAACAACTGGGATGAATTTATTAGTGCATTAAAGTTGATTGAAGCGCCGCAGCTTAATATTTGTTATGCGGATGTTTTCGGCAATACCGGTTATTGGGTAACCGGCAGAACGCCTATCCGCGAAAAAGGAGACGGAAGCATTCCTGTTCCGGGTTGGACGGGAGAATATGAATGGGTGAACGAGGTACCTTTTGAAGACATGCCACACGCGTTCAATCCCGAAAAAGGTTATGTGGTCTCTTGCAATCATAAAATTGTGCCGGATGATTATCCGTATTACTTGGGAAACGTATGGATGAATGGCTACCGCGCCCGGCGCATCGAGGATATATTATCTAGAAAGGAAACTCTTAACCCACAAGATTTTCGCAACTTGCACATGGATTGCACCTGCATTCCAGGAAAACTGTGGGTTGAAAAGGTGAGTCAAATCGAGAGCGATGATCCCATTGTTAAAAAAGCAATGACTTGTATCAGATCATGGGATGGTGTTTTAGACCCGCAAAGTGTTGGCGGGTGCCTTTACGAAGTAAGCCGGTATTTTATGGCGCGTAATTTAGTTGAGAGCGTTTTAGGGGAAGAAAAAACAATGCTTTGGATGGGCAAAGGGTTTAACCCGGTGTTGTTTACTGCTTCAGAATTCTATGGACACGATATCACGATCGTATTGCGATTACTCGATCAATCCGATTCTTGGTGGATGCAGCAGACAGTAGGAAAAGAGAAATTTGTAACCGAAAGTATCAAAAAGGCTGCAGTTTGGATTACTTCTAAGTTTGGCGATAATCCGCAAAATTGGCAATGGGGAAAGTTACACACTGCTTCATTCCCACATGCCATGGGGATACAAAAGCCGCTCGATCAGGTCTTCAACCGTGGACCTTATCCCATTGGCGGTGATACAGATACACCTTTCCAATCTGCCATGTTGCCTAACGAACCATATGAGAATAAAGCTTGGTCGCCTACTTTCAGGCAAATCGTGGATATGAGTGATTTATCCAAATCGGTCACAATATCCCCTCCGGGGCAATCAGGTCAAATTGGCAGCCGGCATTACGACGATTTCATCCCCTTATGGTTGAAAGGGGAATATGCTCCTATGCTATGGACACGTGAGCAAATTGAAAAAGAGGCGGAAGGAAAGCTTTTGTTGCAAGGGAGGTGAAGAAATGCGGACGAGAAAGCGGAATAGGAAATCGAGATGGTTGAATCGAGATCAGAAAATCAAGAATAGATACCAGTCTTTATGTCAGACAAAGGTAGTCTTTATTTTTGATGGATGAAAATTGAGTAATCATCGTTGGTTTCGAGAAGCCGAGCCAACAGTCCACTGCCTGAGCGCCTATCCTGGGCTTGCGAAGGATGCCGAAGGCAGCAACTAAATATTCCCGGGTATTGATTATTGGAGGTGTAAAACAACTTTCCCCTTGGACCATAATTCTTCCAGGCGATAATATTCCCGCCTGTCTGGTGAAAACAAGTGCAAAATAACATCGCCGAAATCCACCAGGATCCAGCCATCCTGAGGTTTACCTTCAATTCTCCCGGGCAATTGGAAGTTTTTATGCACAGTCTCTATTGAAGCTTCTGCTAAGGCTTGAAGCATACGGTCGCTGGTGCCAGAGCAAATAATGAAAAAATCGGCAAAAGGTGCCAGCCCCCGGATATCCAATAAAAGAATGTTTTCTCCTTTTTTTTCTTCCAGTGCGTCAATAATATTATGGGATAGTGCGAGTGTATCCAGAATTCACCTCAAAAAATATTGGGATAAATCGTAAATTTTTCCAATGCTAAGCAGCAGCCTTTAAGGCAGCACGAAACAAACAGGTATACAGCGCCCCGCTGGGTTGAAGATCGCTTTTATATAGATCAATAGTTAGTATCCGCGTTGCGCCTAAAAATCCGACTTTATACTTCGAGAATGCATCACATATTTTTTGCAAATCTTGCGTAGAGGCGGTGCGATTTACCCTACCCAGGGTTAAATGGGGGTGGAAAGGTCTTTCTTCCGCAGGGTAACCCAGCCGAGCCAGCTGTGTTTCGATGCCATATTGCACAGCGTTTAATTCTCCTGGAGCCTGAATATTGATCCAGATTACCCTTGGGCGGCGCATGTTTGGGAAGGCGCCAAGTTCACCCACGCTGATTTCAAAGGGTGAATGTCCGGAAACTTCTTTTTCCAAGACAGTTTTAAGGATTTCCAGGTTGGCAATCGATACATCACCTAGAAATTTCAACGTCAGATGCATGTTTGCCACAGGTACCCATCGCACTGGAACCCCTTTTAATCGATCCTGTAATTCGTTGGATATCTGTGATAATTTGGTTTGGATATCATCAGATAAGGCTATTGCGATAAACGAACGAACAACACTTTTCATCATCTCTGTTCAAGGTTTTAAAATGGATCATGAAAGTATGAATTAGGGATGAAGGGCTTTTTCAATGGCATTTTTAAGATCATTATAACTGACCGGTTTGGTCAAATAATCACTTGCACCTGCGTCCAGGCAGGTTTGTTTATCAGAAGGCATGCTGTTGGATGAAATAATAATGACTGGAATTCCTATCAAGCGCGGATCGCAGCGCATGAAGTTCAGTACATCTAATCCAGAAATCCCTGGCATCACAATATCCAATAACACCAGGCTGGGTTTCAAATTGGTAAGCATGTCGATGGCAGATTTTCCGCTATAGGTACATTCAGCCTGATATCCGCTTAAACGGACCATTTCCGCCAGCATCTCTGCTGTATCGGCTTCATCTTCAACAATCAAGATTTTTTGTTCATTCGAAGACATTGTGATTAATGAACCACCTTCATATACTTGGTTGATAATTAGACGATAGCACAAGATGAAAGATAACGCAAGAGGACGAAGGAAACGAAACTGTAAATTTAACTGGTTGCTAAAAAAATAATTACGCAGCATCTCAGCCAGCATTGTGAATATCCAAATTTAAGACGCATGCACGTGAAATTCAAGATTTTTCCACCAGAGCCTGAGCAGTAACATAATATCATGGAAAACATTTAAAAAAACAGATGATTACAATCGGGGTATAATTTTCTTAAGTTTACCTTTAGCAAGGTAATCTTATGCGAATAATGTTGTGAATCTCACCTGACCGCAATTGGAGTGTATACATGCCTGAAATTGGAAAATCTGTTGCCCGTCTGGATGCTTACGGAAAAGTCACTGGAAAAACTCTATTTCCCGGCGATATCAATTTTCCTGGGCAAACTTATATGAAGATATTGTTTGCCAATCGTCCACATGCTTTGATTCGTTCGATTGATACAAGCCGGGCTGAACAGCTGCCTGGTGTGCTCGCTGTTCTTACCGCCAAAGATGTACCTGTTAATGAATACGGGTTGATTATGCCCGACCAGCCGGTTTTGTGTGGACCGGGGTCTAGTAAACCGTTCGCCGACCGGGTGCGATTCATAGGCGATCAAGTGGCATTGGTGATTGCGGAAAATGAGGCAATTGCTGCAAAAGCGCGGGACTTAATTATGGTGGATTACCAGGATCTGCCAGTAATTACCGACCCGCTGCTTGCCATGCAGTCCGATGCAGAATTAATCCATCCGGAAAGAGATTCGAACATATTTTCCCATCTTCGTATCCGTAAGGGAAATATTGACGATGGCTTTGCCCAGGCAGACGTAATCGTCGAAGGGGAATATTATACGCCTGTACAGGAGCATGCTTACCTTCAACCCGAAGCTGGAGTGGGTTATATTGATGAAGAAGGACGGGTAACCGTCCAGGTGGCTGGTCAGTGGGTTCATGAAGACCAGGAGCAAATTGCTCATGCCCTTAGTTTGCCACTGGATAAGGTTCGGGTAATTTACCCTGCTATTGGAGGGGCATTTGGCGGTCGTGAAGATATGTCGGTTCAGATCGTCCTGGGATTGGCGGCGTTAAAACTAAGAGAGCGAGGCATCAACCGCCCGGTTAAAATCATTTGGAGCCGGGAAGAATCGATTATCGGGCATCATAAACGTCACCCATATATAATCCGTACCCGCTGGGGAGCAACGAAGGAAGGGAAAATTACCGCTGCAGAAGTTGAATTGATTGCCGATGGTGGCGGATACGCCTACACTTCCACAAAAGTATTAGGCAACGCTACTTTAATGTGCAGTGGACCATATGAAATTCCCAATATAAAGGTAGATGCCTATGCGGTTTACACCAATAATATACCTACAGGGGCTTTTCGGGGATTTGGCGGACCGCAAGCCACCTTTGCAGCCGAAACCCAAATGAACCGTTTGGCAGAAAAATTGGGGATAGATGCTGTGGAAATCCGATTACGCAATATCTATCGAGAAGGTTCAATATTGGCAGTGGATACACCCTTACCGCCGGGAGTCAGCATGCCACAGGTCGTAGCTGAATGCGCGCGGGCAGGGGGTTGGCAGGAAACCAAGCAGGGCTGGAAAGCCCCTGACAAGCCAACCGTAGGTAAGCGTTCAACCTCCAATATCAAAACAGGCATCGGCTTTGCCTGCTCTTATAAAAATGTTGGCTTTTCATATGGCGCCCCTGAGCATTGCTGGGCGACTGTTGAAATTCATGGCGGCGCCCAGATAGAAAAGGTTGTAGTGCATCACGCCGGTGCTGATGTGGGGCAGGGGTCTCATTCAGCGTTTGCACAAATGGCAGCCGAAGCCCTGAGTGTGCCTCTTGAAAAAATCACAATGGTCGTTTCGGATACTGCTGCCACCGATAATTCAGGCAGTGCCAGCGCTTCGCGGATGACTTTCATGGCAGGCAATGCAATCAAAGGCGCATGTGAAGAAGCGTTGGCAAAATGGAAGGCTGAGGATAGACCTGCAATCGCACACTTTAAATATGTTTCTCCTCCGACCACACCTCTTGATCCAGAAACCGGAAAATGTGTACCAAATTTTGCTTATGGATATGTTTCGGAGGTTGTTCGAGTGGAAGTAGATACCGAAACAGGGCATATTCACATTACCGATGTCATTTCTGCGGATGACGTGGGGCATGCCATCAATCCCCAACAGGTGAAGGGACAAATCGAGGGAGCCGTGGCGCAGGCGGTGGGATATTCTGTGTTGGAAAATTTCATCCAGAAGGATGGCTATGTCCAAACCCAACATCTTTCGACATACTTAATACCTACAGTTTTGGATGTGCCGGATAGAATTCAGTCGCTTATTTTGGAATATCCCGACCCCCGCGGTCCATGGGGAGCGCGCGGAATGGGTGAAATGCCGTTTTTACCATTTGCACCAGCGGTTATCGCTGCCGTGCATGATGCAACCGGCATTTGGTTTCACGAGTTTCCCTTAACACCCGAAAGGGTATTACGGGCATTAGGAAAACTGCCGGAGAAATCATGATTGTATTAATTCGGGGCGGTGGTCAGGTTGGCAGCGGCGTAGCATTACGGATGCACCGCGCCGGCTTCCGTGTAGCAATTTCTGAATTGGAAAAACCTCTCGCTGTAAGGCGGGCGGTTTCATTCGCCGAAGCGCTTTATACCGGCGAAACAATTGTCGAGGGGATAACTGCAAAAAAGATAAGCGATCCCAGTGATTCTTTACGCATCCTGCAAGTCTTTGCTAAAGGAATCATCCCAGTAATGATTGACCCAAAGGGAGATGCTGTTCAATTTCTGCACCCTACTGTGGTAGTGGATGCCAGAATGCAAAATGAGCGGGTGGAATTGGATCCGCGCCGTGTTACGCTGCTCATTGGTTTAGGCGCAAGGTTCGAGGCAGCTGTCAATTGCCATGCCGTGGTCGAAACCGAACGAGGGTATAACCTGGGCAGGGTTTACTGGCAGGGGACGACTGAAACCAGCGCCAATCAGGTGGAGTCAATGACGTTGGTGAATGAAGCGAGTGAGATATATGCCCCTGCAGATGGTGTTATTGAAGCTTTGGCAAATATAGGCGACCGCCTGGAAGTGGAGCAGCCGGTGGCATCCATAAACGGGCATCCAGTGGTAGCGCCGATTAGAGGAGTATTAACAGGCTTGATACATGAGGGATTGGAAATTCAGAAAGGGATGAAGATTGGCGAGATCAACCCAGGCGATGACCCTCGATTATGTTCCTTAATTTCGGCTCGCTGCCTGGCAATCGCTGGGGGAGTGTTAGAAGCAATCCTCTCCAAAGTAGAATTACGGCCTCATTTATGGAAATAAATGTTCACTGGTTAGGCTATGGCGAAAACTTACCCATGCTGGCTGAGTAATTTTAATAGACGTTCTCAATGACTTGATTGCCGATGAAACTATCGACTGCATTGCGAATTAATGGTCTTAGCAAGGTAGCATTTGTTGGGGCAGGGGGGAAAACCAGTGCGATGTTTATTTTAGGTCGCCATTTGTTAGAGGATAAACCAGCTCCGCCTTCTGTATTAATTTCCACAACAACCCACTTGGGTTTATTTCAGGCGGTTAACGCCGATCGCCATATCATCGTTAAAAACAGGCAGGATTTGTTATCTCTGCAAGCAAAATTTCCGCTAGGGGTGATTATGGTTACCAGTGAATCAGCCAGTGATGAGGATTTCCGCGTTGCAGGTATTCCTCAAGATGATATGCTTGCCCTGGCTGATTTACACCATATTCCCTTGTTGATCGAAGCTGATGGCGCCCGTATGCTTCCGCTTAAAGCACCGGCAGAATATGAGCCGGTGATCCCTTCTTTTGTGGATACCGTGGTGGTATTGGCAGGCTTATCGGCGATGGGCAAACCCCTATGCGCGGAATGGGTGCACCGACCTGAAAGATTCGCAGAACTTTCCGGGCTAGCTATAGGAGATATAATAACCCCTCCGGCATTACTCCAGGTATTGATGCATCCCATGGGAGGGTTAAAGAATATTCCCCCCCAATCCCGCCGGGTAGTGTTATTTAATCAGGCAGAATCTGAGGAATTACAGTCTGTTGCTCAAAAAATGTCGGATACATTGCTAGAAAAATATCAGGCGGTAATAGTTGGTGCTTTCTCGCAAAGGGCTGAAAATAAACCGCATTTTAGAGAAAAAGATAAATTGTCATCGGCAATTTCTGGTGAATGTAATAATACGGAGCGGATTTTTGCCGTTCATGAACGGATAGCGGGGGTTGTGTTAGCCGGCGGGGAGGCGCGGCGTTATGGGGAGCCCAAGCAGTTGTTGGTTTGGCAAGGACAGCCGCTAGTAAGGCGGGCGGTAACAACAGCATTGGACGCAGGACTGGCGCCGGTTATTGTTGTTACCGGTGCAATCGACGCACCAATTCGAGAAGCACTACAGGGCTTGCCTGTGGAATTTGTTCATAATCCCGACTGGCTGGAAGGACTAAGCACCTCGGTAAAAGCAGGAGTTTCAGCGCTGCCAGACCATATTGGTGGTGCAGTTTTTCTGCTGGCAGACCAGCCGCGGGTTACGCCCAACCTGGTACGGGCTCTGGTGGAGGCGCATTCTAGCAACCTTTTACCGTTGACGGCACCGCAAGTGACAGGGCAGCGCGCCACCCCAGTTTTATTCGACCGCCAGGTATTTGTGGAATTGCAGAACCTAACCGGCGATCAGGGGGGAAGGGTACTGTTTTCCCGCTTTCCGGCTGTGTGGGTTCCCTGGTACGATGTTGGACTCACTATGGATATTGATACCCAGGAAGATTTTCAGAAACTGCTCAATGATGAGGGCTAGTTATGGAGGTATTCATTTATGAAATCATTTCGCAAAGAACTCTGGTTTGATATCCCGGCGCGTCGGGCATATATTAATATCACATCTCAGGTAGAAGCCTGCCTGGCAGAGAGCGGTATAAAAGAGGGCTTGATTCTAGTCAACGCCATGCACATTACTGCTTCTGTTTTTATCAATGATGATGAGAACGGGCTGCACCAGGATTATGACCGCTGGCTGGAAAAATTAGCTCCCCATGAGCCTGTCAACCAATACCTGCATA
>JAAZNS010000466.1 GCA_012798185.1 Chloroflexota bacterium
GCGATGCGTGACGCCGCTCAAAACCCTGCCGGAGGTGCAGGTTTAACCGCCGGTATTGGCGCTGGTATGGGCATTGGTAATGTACTCAGTCAATCTCTATCCGGTATGACTCCCGGGCAGGGACAGGCTCAGACTGCTCCAACCCAAAATCCTCCCGCAGGTGGCGCGCCATCGGTAATGACCCCATCCGAGGCCGCTGCCTATCTGAGAGTCTCAGAAGAGGACGTGCTTGCCGCGATTAATGCGGGCGATTTGAAAGCCAAGAAAATTGGCAATGCTTATCGCATCAGCAAAGAAGCACTGGATGCATTTCTGAAAGGGTAAAATAATCCAATCAAAAAAACGGCCCATCCAAATGATGGGTCGTTTTTTTATTTATTGGTAAAAAACCAACAAAGTGCTCCCATAGCGCCTTTGATCAAAGCGTCGAAGATGAGTTAATCCATCTTTCTCACCAAGTTCTTCATATTCTATAGGGTGAATTTGCACAATTACCCAGCCATCTTGAGCTAACCAGCCTAAATTAGCATCAATTTTTAATAAGATATCTTTCCAAATTCCTTTATATTGAGGTGGTGCAATATAAATATAATCAAATTGGCGGTCTGGTATGCTGTCTATCAATTGGAAAGCATCCATTTTCTTCACTTCAGCATATTGTTCCAAGTGGGTCAATCTTAGATTTT
This sequence comes from Chloroflexota bacterium, assembly GCA_012798185.1. GTDB lineage: Bacteria > Chloroflexota > Anaerolineae > Anaerolineales > UBA4823 > JAAZNS01. The sequence continues at coordinate 687 of JAAZNS010000466.1, forward strand.
CATGGATGGTTTGAACAGCTGTATAAATTTTATCAACAAAGCGTGCGAATTGAGCACCTCTCGAAAGTGCCTCAATTCCTACTGCCCCTGTACCAGCAAATAAATCTAAAAAACTTGCATTTTGAATATCAGCGCCAATAATATTGAATAATGATTCTTTTGTTCTGTCAGTAATTGGTCGGGTGGTATCACCAGGTACAGCCCGCAGTCTCCGCCCTTTGGCTATTCCAGAAATCACCCGTAAGCCCGTCATTCCACACTTCTTCTTGCTGCGAGAATATTAGCCCTGGGTGTAATGATAGGCATCACACACCCAGTACCCAGAATAAACCGCGTTCCTTGAGTTGCGTTAATAGCATCTCTTGCTTCAGTTGCCACCGTCTCCGGAGAGCCTAAAACCATAGTCCGATCACGCTGCAAGCCTCCGCATACCGCGCCTCTAAACCGCCTTTTTCCCTCGGCAAGACTAGGTAGTGTATCGCGATCATGCCAGTTGATAATCGATACAGGATAATCACTGAATAGATCGAACATCACCTCTTCGCCATGAAGGTGAAGCATATTGAATACCAAGGAAGATGCCGGCTCGAGCGCTTGAAGATCGTACTGACATCCAAACTCAAGATATTCCTTCTCTGATAGCAAGCTAAATTGAGCATGTTGAATCGCGAAGAAAACCCCCGCAATGCCAGTCTTGATTGCTGCCTCGATGAACCGCTGAATACTAGCAGTAATTGTTTGCAATCCTATCTTAACAGCGTCTGGATAGCGCCTCAAATGGATAAGTAAATTTTCCTTAGAAACCAAATTTTTTGCCTGCGATAATGGATTGAATATTGTTTGGATCACTGGCGTATCTGCACCAAGTTCTTTTACAATGAGCTTTAAACACCGAATTTGCGCAGCAAGGTTGCCCTTTCGGGGATCTAAAACTGTCAATTTTTCCCAATCCTCGGGAGATTCGATAGCAAATTTAATATAATCGCGTGTTCCTTCGAAGTTCCCCCGCCAAACATCTTGAACACCCCAATCTTTTACACAAAAAGATGAGGCAGGGGTCACTTTAACCAAGTCGAAATCATATTCTTTCTGAAACGATATCGTTGCGGCAGCCAGGCTTTCTGGATTCTGATCGTCTATAGGGAAATGCCGCCATAACGCCACAGGAGTTCGATCGGGGATATTCCCATCGAGGCAAATCTCTAACCGCTCCAAATGAGTAAGTTTTTTATTCATATTATCTCCTCGTTTATTCGGATAGCCGATCAATCAATTTTATCAATTCTGCTTCTTCAATTTGCTGGCTGTGAAGAAATTCAGTGATATAACTCGACCGCCTTAATCGCAATGCCATGGGAGCAATTATTTTAAGATCCTCTATAGTTGCTTCAGTCCGGCGGTCTGCTGCTGCATGCGCGCGTGCAGATTCGAATAAAGTGATTTCCGCTCGCAGCGAATCGATTTTCAATTGATTGATGAGTTTCAATCCAAATTGAAACGCTTCTTTCGAGATAACCACTCCCCCCAGCGCGTCGCGTGCTTGTTGAATTTCCGCCTGCATCCAGGCAGTCTCTTCTGCAAACTGGCTGATCATCTGGCGAGGCTTCGATAAATATGACTGAACGCGCTCGTAGGCTTCCATTCTCTCTTGAGGGTCAGTTAATCCGCTTACGATCACCCTTAATCCAAATCTATCCTGAATTTGTGGTCTTAACCGGCCTTCTTCGGGATTCATCGATCCAATCAAAACAAATCTGGAGCGAAAAACAGCAGAAACTGCTCCCCGGCGTACGGTATAACTTCCCTGTGCAGCTGCATCCAGTAATGCATCGACCACCTCATCGGCTAATAAATTGACTTCATCGACGTATAAAATATTCTTATCTGCCTGAGCGAGCAATCCCCGTTTCAATCGTAAACGATCATGGATGGCTACACGCTCATCTATGCCCCCTACAACATCCTCCAAACGGGCGTTCAAAGGCAATTCCACCAAGCGAACACGATCCATCTTGGATAATGGCTGCCCTTCTGCAAATTTTTTAGCACAGTCAGGGCAAACGGCATCTATCCCACCGGTCTCGATATCCTCAGGTAAACAGCCATAAAAGCACAAACTGCGGGGAATCTGAGGCAACAAATCAACAAGGCTGCGGACTGCAGTCGTTTTCCCGGTTCCGCGTGGACCTAACAATAATACTCCGCCCAAAGCAGGGTTTATCAAAGCCAGGATCAATGCCAGCTTTAATTCTTTTTGACCAACAATCGCCAAAAATGGAAATGGCAAAATCTCTGCAATACCTGCATCTTCCCGTTCGCCTTGTGGCGTTATTCCTCTGCCAGAGACGCGTTCAATTAATTCCTTCAAAGAACGGACTGAGGATGAAATCTCTGGAACGCCGGTTTCCTCACGGGAAATCAATACTGTTTGATTGTCAGGTTTATCTTCGGTCATCGGTTATATTAAAATTCCCGATATTTCCTTTTAATCCATATCGTCTTTCAAATCACCAAAATCTACC
>JAAZNS010000053.1 GCA_012798185.1 Chloroflexota bacterium
CACGAACTTGGCAACATCGATCAGGTCATAGGAGCTGATGTATTCATTGGCATTGATGAAACGCACATTGGGGAGGTCCAGCACATTCTGCTTCACCACCCAATCAGCCACCGTTTCGGCACTTTCTTTACCAGCCCGCAGTTCATCCGGGTGTGCTCGAATGACAAACAGGATCTCAGGATGCGTTTTGATTGCCTTTAGTACAGATTCCAACCAGGCGAACATGTGCGGAAAGATGACATTGGCATGAGCCTGGCTGGTATCGAACACCACATTGGTAAAAACGGGCACGATGGCTTTGAAATCCCCCAGCTCATCCTGAAAAGCAGTTTTCAAGTCACGCATTTCCGGCCAGAATTTCACGCCAGCCGTGGTAAATTTCCCTGCCCGGCGCTGTGCCAGATAATCATCCAGCAATTGATCCTGCTCCTTTGTCAGCGTAAAAGTCTCAGGAATATCGATCGGATAGGCAGTGGCTTCGCCGCTGGTAAAAAAGGTGGAGAGGGGCAGCATGCCCACTTCATGGGTATACACCGGAATATCCCGCTGCAGTGCCAGGAAACGAGCTACCGCTTCGGGGTAGAACATACCGTTGAAGACGATCACCGCTTGCGGTTGCGCCTGATCCAACAGAAGATTGAATTCATTTACAATGGTCTCCGCCGATAGCAAATAATGGCACGCCAACTGGCGGGTATCTTCATCATCCACCAGATGGTGGCGCCGTAATATCCAGCGCAGCGAGGGAAGGATCAATTTCCCCAGCGGCACATCATCCAATTTATAAGTCAGGAGTTTTGCGAGGGGCAGGTCTTGAATCTCCTGCTTCATTTCGGCATTCATCTCGAACTCGAAAGCACGGACAGTGCTGTTGGCATACATATCCATGGAAGTACGCATGCAACGTGTGCAGGGAGGTGCCTGAATAGGATCATCGCGATTGGTACCCAGCACGCAACGGCTCATGCCGCGGGCACAAACAAAATGGATAACCGGATAACCCGCCATGCGTAATGCCCAGGCTGTGACCAAAGAAAAACCGGCATTCAAGCTGATCCCTTCCAGACGGGTTGAGGCATTGAAGATGATAATCGGGGGCTGGTCAGGATCTTCGGGATTGTTATCCGGAACTTGTTTGGAAATATGGTTGATGCGTTTTCGGTTTAAGCGATGTAAATACTCACGCTTAATTTTCGCCGTTATGCGTTGAATAGGATTTTCCACAGGTCAATTGTATTATGAATATGCTGCTCTGCGCGAGGGTTTCTACGAATTATTTAACCCTGCGAAGTTTGTTCAAAGAAGACAGTTCACTATCATATACCTTCTTGACGCCGTCGCCCATGGCTTGTTCGGTGACACGGATATATCTCACAAGTTTTCGAAATCCTACCGGTTCCACCGATGCTGCCTGGTCGTTGCCCCACATTGCCCGATCCAATGTGAAATGGCGCTCCACCAAGCAAGCGCCCATCGCCACCGCCACCACGGAAGTGACCAACCCAACCTCATGTCCCGAATAACCGATCGGGCAGGCATACTTATCGCGCAGGGTCTGGATCATTTTCAAGTTCAATTCATGGGGGTCGCACGGGTAAGCGCTGGTGGAATGGGTAACCAGCAGGTTGTCCAAGCCAACCACTCTGATGGCATCATCGATCTGGTCAGCCGTGGACATGCCGGTTGAGAGGATGAGCGGGCGTCCGGTTTTGCGCACCTTCAAAAGCAGTTCATGGTCAGTTAATGAAGCGGAAGGCAGTTTGTAACAAACCGGAGAAAATTGCTCAATGAAATCAACGGATGCGGTATCCCATACCGACACGAACCAATCGATACCGACCTCTTTGCACAGCTCATCGATCGCCTGGTAGTCTTCCTTATTGAATTCGACTTTATAACGATATTCCAGATAGGTGATGTAGCCCCAGGGAGTCTCCCGCATCTGACTTTGCTGTTCTTTTGGAACGCAAATTTCAGGAGTGCGCTTTTGGAACTTGACCGCATCCACCCCGGCATCCTTGGCTGCCAGGATCAGTTCTTTGGCGATGTTCAGATCACCATTATGGTTGATGCCAATTTCTGCCACCACATAGGTAGGATGCCCATCCCCCACCAGTTTATCGCCAATTTTTATTTCGCGTTTCATTGAAATCTCCTATCCCAATTCTTATGAGGCTAAAAAACTGCCGATCAACTGCATGTCGCACTGTTCGGTGCATTTAATACCGGGGGTCAGATTGAAATGGTCCATGCGGAAAGATTTATACTTCGCCCCATTCCAGATATCATGCAGGCTTTCATCATTAGCATTGCCCAGCACGATCTCGTTGTTGAAATCTTCCACACACTCACAGGATTCCCCGTTCGATTTGATGGTCATGGAGGACCAGGGGAACTGGCAGAACTCGATCCAGTGAATGGAATTGG
>JAAZNS010000467.1 GCA_012798185.1 Chloroflexota bacterium
GCCAGCTTGCGTAAAGCAGCCAAAGCCTGTTCTGCGCGGCGTTCCTGCATAACACCCAGAACTGCATTCAAGATAACGATCAACATGATCGCAGCCGCCTCCACATAATCTCCCAGGAAGGCAGAAATTACTGCAGCTACTATCAGCAGGATTACCACAAAACTATTGAACTGCTGCCACAGCATTTGCCAGAAAGAGGTGGGAGGCGCTTCCCGCAACGCATTAGGACCAAATTTTTGCATGCGGGCTTGCGCTTCTTCAGTCGACAATCCTCTATCAGCAAGTGTGTTCAAGCTTTGCAATACATCAACCGATTGCATGGCGTGCCAGGCGTGTTCTTCCTGCCCTGTGGCTAAAAATTTGGGGGAAAACCGTTCTCCAGTGTCCATTGAAGCTCCGTTTTTATTGATCATTATACATGCGGCAAATATTATAGCATGGTATCTAATGATATATTATATAACTCCATCCGTATCACTCTTAAGATGTATTTTTTCATTCATGTATCATGTTTGTTTCCCAAAATGCTATAATGTAATCCTTATATTCAATTTCAAAGTAAATCAAGCGATTTAGATTTGCTGTTTTACACACTCCTGTTTTCAAGATAGATAAGGTCGTTCAATGAAATGGCAAGAAGTTTCCCCGGTAATTGTATCTATAATCATCATCATTACAGTAGCAATATTACAACGGCAAAGCAAGGTTTTTGCGGCAATCCTGGCAACCATGCCGATTATCACGCCGCTTTCACTGTGGATCATTTATGATGCTACCCATGGTGAGCGCCAGCCCGTAGTCCAATTTACTCAGGGTTTGGTAATGGGTATTATTCCCACATGCTGCTGGATTATCACTGCTTGGTTAACCTCCCGAGCTGGATTGAAATTGGCGCCGACACTAGCAGTAAGTTATAGTGTGTGGGCTCTGGTGTTAATGATCGTACTGGGCGTGAAGAGGTGGACAGGAGGATGAATTGTTTTTGAAAAACAAAGAATATGAACTGTAACCCAAAGCCAACCGCACAGCTAGGTATAAAGCGTTGTTTTTTCATCAAAAAGCTACCAAGGAAAAATGGGATATAAAGATGGTGCTTAATTGCTTTCTTTGAAAAACCTGGGGGAACGAGTATATTTTGGGTTTGAACCGACGAAGAGTATATTCATCTAAAATTCCGTATAGAGTATCTCCGCTCATCAAAAAGTGAAACATTAATTGGTAAAACAATTGACAGGGTGATTGTTCTTGATTATCATTTACTTACCGACCGGTTAGTAAGTATATACAATCCCAGAGAAAGGAATACTTTTATAATACAATGGACGATAAAACCCGTAATCGTGTACTTTTGGTTCTTTTCCTGGGCGTGTTGATGGGCGCTCTGGATATTGCAATCGTTTCCCCTGCCCTTCCCTCCATCCAGAAGTATTTTGGAATAGGTGATCGACTGCTCACCTGGACATTCACCATTTATGTCTTGTTCAACCTGATAGGCACACCTTTGATGGCTAAGCTCTCCGATCGGGTTGGTCGGCGCTCGATCTATATTCTAGATGTGATCATTTTCGCCATAGGGTCGATGGTTGTCGCCATCACTCCGCAAAGTATGTTTGGAATATTACTCTTTGGGCGTTCTCTGCAAGGCCTAGGTGCTGGCGGTATATTTCCGGTGGCGAGTGCAGTCATCGGCGATTCGTTCCCTGCAGAAAAACGCGGCAGCGCCCTGGGTTTGATCGGCGCAGTCTTTGGATTAGCCTTCCTGGTGGGACCAATCTTGGGTGGAATCATCTTGACTTTTACAAGTTGGCAATGGCTATTCATAATTAATCTCCCTATTGCCATCGTGGTGATTTTAATAGGCTTGAAGATTCTACCGGCTACGCATTTCCAATCCCGATTGGCTTTTGATTGGGCAGGAATGCTTTCCTTAGGCATATTGCTTGCCTGCCTGGCATATGGATTAAATCAAATCGATACACAAAACTTTTTCTCCAGCCTGTTTTCCTTGGATGTTTGGCCTTTCCTTGTTGTATCGATATTGCTGATGTTAATTTTTCCGGCAATCGAGCGTAAAGCGATCGATCCGGTTTTACACCTTCGGTTATTAAGCAATCGACAATCAATTCTTGCCAGCGCTTTGGCAGCCGGCGCCGGTTTGGGAGAAGTGGGTATGGTGTTCATCCCGGCTTTGGCTATCGCTTCCATGCCCACCATAATCAATAAGCACACTGCCAGCTATCTGTTGATGCCGGTCGTGCTCGCGATGGCGGTGGGCTCACCTTTGGCAGGTCGCTTTTTGGATAAACTGGGTTCCAAAGTAGTTGTCCTTGCAGGTGTTATTTTTTTGGCAATTGGCATGATAATGTTTAGCAATAGTGCTATAACTTCTGTATTGGGGCTTTTCATCCTTTCAGGGGTGGTTATCGGTTTTGGGTTGTCAGCTTTGCTTGGCGCGCCTGTTCGTTATATTATGTTAAACGAAGCGCCTGCTTCGGATCGAACGGCTGCTCAAGGCGTGATTACTTTATTCACTAGTATTGGTCAGTTAATGTCCAGCGCTCTGGTAGGGGCTGTGGCTGCTTCATTGGGCGGCGGCATGAAGGGCTATGGAGCCGCTTACCTGATAATTGGAGTGATTGCCGTGGTATTAGTAATATTATCGCTGGGCTTGAAAAATAGAAACGAAGAATTATCTACATCTCATTGATTTATAGCCGCCTTGAACGCAACATTATCAGCAATCTCAAGTAATTGAAAACCAATGGTGATTAAATCGTTAAAATCCCAGCCTGGTTTATTATCTTCCATATTTTTATTCCCTGCCTCTTTCTGAATCAGAGAGGGGCATATCTCTAATAGCTAATCGGATATTGGATTTCCTGGCGAACACTGAGTTTTTACTATGGGTTTGCTGGAAATACCCAGCCTCATTGTATAATGACCGTATAAACAAGCATTCGATAAAATGATGAATAATCCTGAAACAAGAAATCTCCGCCAACAAATCTTGTCCACTGCCAATCGATTATTTATCCAAGAAGGATATCACGGCTTATCGATGCGCCAGATATCTGAGGCGTTGCACATTTCGAAAGCCGCACTATATTATTATTTTAAGGATAAAGAAGAGCTTTACTTTGCTATCCTGGAAACGTATCTAGATGAAATGAGGGTAGTTCTGGACCGGATTTTGGCTGATTCAACCACAGCCACAAATAAAATTTGTTGTTTTATAGAATATATCCTGGCACAACCCACTGAAAAAAGAGCAATTATCCGCCTTGCTAGCCAGGAAATCGAACAAGTAAGCCCCCCTACTCGTCAGGCATTTAATATAATTTACCATCAAAAATTCATCAGGAAAATCGAAGCCATTCTGAAAAGCGGCATGGAGCAAGGTGAATTCAAACGTATCAATCCGGAAATAGCCACCTGGACTTTGTTGGGAATGATGTATCCTTATTTTTACCCTGCTCATGCCGGGAGTGGAGCTCTTCCGGAGGGAACCATCCGAGAAATTATTACGATTTACCTGGAAGGAATAAATCGTAAATAATTCAACCTATTAAGCAATAAAGATGGTGATATTGCCTGGAATACCATGCCCTTTTTTACATATCTTTCAAGTTTTTCATAAATACATCCAATGGATATTTGGCAATCTCAACTCATCTACGATCCTCTTCCTAGGCTTCTATCCAGTGGGAACAAACCTATTTGTTATTACACGCGTCTCGATCTGTTGGGCGAGCAAACCGGTGACGTTCAACAGTTATGGGTTTTACCTGAACTTCAAAAAATCCTCAAAAAACAGCTCCCCGATGGTTACTGGACGCGCTCCGGTGAAAATAAGCATCCGGCAATCAATATTCATCTAATCGAAACCTTCCGAAATTTCCGCTTTCTGGTTGAGCAATACGGCATCAACAGGTATCATCCCCAGGGGGAAAAAGCTGCCGAATATCTTTTTTCCTGCCAAACCGATGAGGGAGATTTTCGCGGCATCTTA
>JAAZNS010000468.1 GCA_012798185.1 Chloroflexota bacterium
CAAATGGCTAATGCTCGACTAGGCACCCATAAGACAAAAGGCCGGAGTTAGGTATCTGGTGGCGGGCGAAAGCCTTGGCGCCAAAAAGGTACCGGCCGCGCCCGGCAGGGTTCTACCCGTGCAGTGCAATTTGTTGGCGGTGGAAAAGTTCACACGCCAAAACCGCGTGATTATTCCCAAAAAATGCCGCAAAAAATGCGACAGGCTGCATTACGCTCGGCGCTTTCCAGCAAAGCTGCTGACCAGGATATTGTTGTTATCGATGAATTGGTGGTATCTGAACCAAAGACCCGTATCATGGCACAAGCTTTAGATCGATTGGTTGGAAATTCTAGTGCACTTATTCTCATTGCCGATAAAAATGAAAGTAATGAAATGGTTATGAGAAGCACTAATAATATCCCTGATGCAAAAGTCCTTTTTACAAATTACTTGAATATCCGTGATTTATTGGGTTTTGAGAAAGTGATAATTCCTTTAAATGCATTGGATGTTCTAGTAGCTAATCTAGGGTAGATCAGGAGATAGAGATGACGACGAAATATGATATACTCCGCCGCCCGATAGTTACGGAAAAAACAAATTATATGAACAGTGATCTGCATCAGTATGTTTTTGAGGTGGCAAAGAATTCTACCAAAGGCATGATAAAAGATGCAATCGAGAAAATTTTCAATGTAAATGTAATTCGGGTTAATATGATAGTTGTTCCAGCCAAACGGACTCGCCGCGCACGCAGCCGCCAGGTAAGGATTCGCCGCAGTGGATATAAGAAAGCTGTTGTAACTCTTGCAGCGGGTGACAGCATCGAAATATTTGAGGGGGTGAAATAATGGCAGTAAAGAAATATAAACCCACCACCCCAGGTCAACGGGGAATGACAGGTTATACTTTTGAAGAAATCACGAAAGTTAAACCTGAACGGTCATTGATTAAATCTGTTCAAAAATATGGCGGCAGAAATTCGTACGGACGAGTTACCGTTCGTCATCGCGGCGGCGGCAATCGTAAATATGTGCGGATAGTCGATTACAAACGGGATAAGAGAGAAATCCCTGCTGTTGTAGCCGCCATTGAATATGACCCTAATAGAACGGCGCGTTTGGCATTATTGAATTATGTAGATGGTGAAAAACGATATATTGTGGCACCGCTCGACTTAAAAGTGGGCGACACAATCTTATCGGGTGCAAATTGTGAAATTCGACCGGGGAACAGCCTTCCCATTGCTAATATCCCGGTTGGCACCCTCGTTCATAATATCGAGTTAAAGGTGGGGCGAGGTGGTCAGCTGGTTCGTTCAGCCGGCGGAGCTGCGCAATTGTTAGCCAAGGAGGGTGATTTTGCACAAATCCGCATGCCCTCTGGCGAAGTTCGGTTGATTTCCCAAAACTGCTATGCAACGGTTGGGCAGGTTGGCAACATTGATCATAGCAATATAAAATTGGGCAAAGCGGGAAGAAAACGTCATATGGGTATCCGTCCGACAGTGCGCGGCACAGCAATGAGCCCGCGCGACCATCCACACGGAGGCGGTGAAGGACGGCAGCCCATTGGTATGCCCAGCCCGAAAAGTCCGTGGGGTAAGCCAACCCTGGGCGCAAAAACACGCCGAAATAAAAAGACGGACCAATATATTGTTCGCCGCCGCGGCAAGAAGCGGCGCTAAATCAATCGGATATATTGATCAGATTGATATGAAGAGATAAAAAAGTTGGAGTAAGTACTATGGGACGTTCGCTAAAAAAGGGACCATTTGTAGAACCGAAACTGATCAACAGGATTCATGCCATGAATGAGCGTGGCGAAAAAAAAGTAATCCGTACCTGGAGCCGCGCCAGCATGATATTTCCTGAAATGGTTGGACATACTATTGCCGTTCACGACGGCAGACGACATGTACCCATCTATATCACGGAAAATATGGTTGGACACAGATTGGGTGAATTTGCTCCTACCCGATTATTCCGAGGGCATGTTGCTGAAAAGAAAGTCAAGAAAGGTTAAAAGGCTATGGAAACAGGTATTCACGCCAAAGCCCGATATATTCCGCAATCAGCACAAAAAGTTCGCTTGGTTGCAGATATGATTCGCGGTAAACATGTTATCGAAGCCCAAAACCTTTTAAAATTTACACCCAATAGCGCAGCGAAGTCGGTATTGCAAGTGTTGAATTCGGCTATGGCAAATGCAGAAGAGAATTTTGGTGTCAGCCGTGATGATTTATTTGTATATCGGATCATGGCAGACGAGGCGCCAACTCGAAAGTGGCGAAAGTTTGGTGCCCGCGGGCGGTTTAAACCCTGGCTGCGACGTTCAACTCACATCACGGTTATTCTTCGTGAAGTGGAGGAGTAGTCTAAGGAGATAATATGGGTCGTAAAGTACATCCAATTGGTTTTCGATTGAAAATAAATAAAACCTGGGAAGGTCGCTGGTTTGCAGAAGGCGACGAATATGTCGGGCAGTTGCACCAGGATTTTGCTCTGCGTAATCTGGTAAGAGAACAATCTCCTCGGGCTGGCGTCTCGCGTATAGAGATCGAACGATTTCCAGGGAAAGTTAAGGTTGTTGTGCAAACTGCCAAACCTGGAATATTGATCGGTCGCAAGGGTGAGAATGTTAAAAAGATTCGCACCGACCTGGAAGCTCTGGTTGGTAAGAAAATCGACCTGGAAATAAAAGAAATCAAAAACCCCGATCTAGATGCATATCTTGTGGCAAATAATATTGCCGAGCAGCTTGAACGGCGGATTTCTTATCAAAGGGCAATGAAGCGGGCTATTCAACAATGCATCCGCCAGGGCGGGCTTGGTATTCGTGTAGAGGTTTCGGGACGTTTAAGCGGTGCTGAAATGGCACGCTCGGTAAACATGCGTGAAGGACAGGTTCCCCGTCAGACACTACGCGCGAATATCGATTATGCTCGCGCTGAAGCCCTCACCACCTATGGACGAATTGGTGTAAAGGTTTGGATTTATAAAGGTGAAGTAATCCCTGAAATGGAAGAAGAAGTCGAAGCCACTTCGGGTGTTTACGTGAGTGAATAGTGATCGGGAACTCGAGATCACAGATGAAGTGAGGTAAAGCTTATGTTAATGCCAAAGCGTGTAAAGTGGCGCAAACAAATGCGCGGAAGAATGAAAGGAAAAGCCTATCGCGGCTCGGAGGTTACCTTTGGCGATTTTGGATTGAAAGCACTGGAACCCGGCTGGGTAAGTGCCCGGCAAATCGAAGCAGCTCGACGTGCCATTGTACGGACGATGAAAAGACGTGGAAAAATTTGGATCCGTATCTTTCCCGATAAACCAGTTACCCAAAAACCTGCCGAAACCCGCATGGGAAAGGGTAAAGGTAATGTGGAGTATTGGGTAGCTGTGGTAAAGCCGGGCAGAATTATGTTCGAGATTGGCGGCGGTTTACCTGATGATGTATGTTTAGAAGCTCTGCGTCTTGCACAATATAAATTTTCGATCAAGACAAAAATCATCAGCCGCACCGAAGTATCTGGAGGTGAGGCATGAAACCGTCACAAATTCGTGAATTAAGTGAAAGTGAAATCCAGTCACGTTTGAACGATGCTCGCGAAGAATATATGAATTTACGTTTTCAGATGGCAATTGGTACCCTTACCGATTTCACTCGTTTACGCCAAACACGGCGTAACATTGCCCGTATGATGACGATCTTGCGCGAGCGTGAAAACGCGACCAAAAGCGAGGGTAAATTATGAACAAACGCCGTCGATTAACCGGGGTTATAACCAGCGACAAAATGGATAAAACGGTTGTTGTTGAAATTAACCGGACATATATCCATCGCTTATATAAAAAAGTGGTCAGCAGCCGCAGACGGGTGATGGCTCACAATGAGCTGGATTGTAAAATCGGAGATCTGGTTCGAATTGTTGAAAGTAAACCTATTTCACGAAGAAAGCGCTGGGTTGTGGAAGAGGTAATCCATCACGATATTCGAAGCGGTGCTCCTGAAATATCCCAAGTGGAGAGCGTGCAATGATCCAACAAGAAAGCCGTTTGAAAGTTGCCGATAATACAGGGGCTCGGGAAATACTCGTGATCCACATTATGGGCGGTTCGACCCGCCGTTATGGTCACGTGGGTGATATTGTGGTAGCCACTGTTAAATCTGCTACGCCGCAGGGGGCGGTGAAGAAGAGTGAAGTGGTACGAGCAGTGATTGTACGTTGTGCA
>JAAZNS010000469.1 GCA_012798185.1 Chloroflexota bacterium
AACTGGCAATGGAGTGCCAGCACGGGTACAGATGCAGCACCTTATTTTAGAATTTTCAACCCAATAAATCAAAGTACAAAATTTGACAAGGCGGGTAATTATATACGCACTTGGGTAACGGAATTATTAAATGTAAATGATAAATTTATTCATCAACCCTGGTTCATGAATCGTAAGGAACAAAATCGAAGCAATTGCCATATTGGTAAGGATTATCCTTTCCCCATTGTCGATTTAGCAAAATCAAGGTACCGTGCTTTAAACGCATTCGATAATTGAATAATCAAATCAACAAGTGGAGCATCCAATGATTACCATCGAAAAAATAAATACTAATAATAAATCCCAGGTACACCGATTTGTATCAATTCCATATCGGCTATACGCCAACCACCCACAATGGGTGCCGCCAATCATCTCAGATGTAAAATTGTATTTAAATAGAAATAAACACCCTTTCTTTGAACATTCCGATGCAGATTTCTTTATTGCGGTAAAAGATGGAAAAGATGTTGGCAGAATATCCGCTCTTGAAAACAAACGATTCAATAATTACCATCACAAAAAACAAGCCCAATTTTATTTCTTCGATTGCGAAAATGATATTGAAGCTGCTTCCGCACTATTTAATTGCGTCTTTGAGTGGTCAAAACTACGCGGACTCGATCGTGTGTTAGGACCCAAAGGGATGGGTCCCTTAGATGGCTATGGAATTCTGGTGGAAGGGTTTGAACATCGCCAGATGATGACTATGATGAATTATAACTTTCCTTATTATTCCCAATTAATTGAAGCGAATGGTTTTGTAAAAGAAGTTGATTTTGTTTCTTGCTATATTAACGCCAATACTTTTCAACTGCCTGAAAGGATTCATTCAATTGCAGAAAGAGTTCAAAAGCGTGGAACATTATCAATTCAAAGATTCAAAAAAAAATCTGAACTGCGGGCATGGGCAAAAAGAATTGGTCAGGCATACAATGATGCGTTTGTCAACAATTGGGAATACTATCCGCTTACGGATAATGAAATTAAATTCGTTCTCGATAATATACTATTGTTGGCAGATCCAAAATTGATAAAAATTATCACTGCTGATCAAAAAGTAGTTGGGTTTTTGTTCGGCTTTCCAGATGTATCTGCTGCGCTTCAAAGAGCACGCGGTAAGCTCCTTCCATTTGGTATTTTCGACCTATTATTAGAAATGCGGAGAACGAACTGGCTAGCCCTCAATGGTGCCGGTATTTTACCTGAATATCATGGAAGAGGAGGTAATGCCTTACTCTATTCGGAAATGGAAAAAACCATCCGCAGCTTTCACTTTGTTCATGCAGATCTCACCCAGATTGCTGAAACTGCCGAACAAATGCGACATGATTTGATTAATATTGGCGGCAAACCTTACAAAAATCACCGTGTTTATGTCAAAATTCTCTAATATAAAATTCGCCCATGAGTTTTTTCAGCTGGCAGTATTCGGAATGCATTCAATTTAATAAAAAACGATCTAACTCACAAAATTGAAAGAATCACTCAAACTGATTGGATAGATATAAAATGCGTGCAGATGGAAGAAAAAAAGATCAAATTAGAAATGTCGTTATAACACCTGATTTTATCCTTTATCCCGAAGGATCGGTCCTTTTCCAGATGGGTAATACAAAAGTACTTTGCAATGTAACGGTAGAGGAATTAGTACCAATTTGGATGCAAAAACAAGGAATTGAAGGAGGATGGATAACTGGAGAATACTCCCTTTTACCTCGTTCAACACATATACGAACCCCGCGAGAAAATTCAGGGCTATCAGGCAGAACTCAGGAAATTCGCAGGCTCATCGGGAGAAGCTTGCGTACATGTGTAGATTTAAAATTACTTGGACATCGCACATTTATCATAGATTGTGATGTATTACAAGCTGATGGCGGTACTCGAGCTGCATCGATTACGGGAGCATATGTTGCGTTATCAATTGCAATAAAAAAATTGATCGATAAAAGCATTCTTCCCATTGATCTTAAATTAACGCCAGTTGCTGCCATCAGTGCAGGAATTGTTAACGGCGAAAAACTTCTCGATCTTGATTATCAAGAGGATTCGAATGCCGATGTCGATATCAATGTGGTCATGAATGCGAAAAACGAATTCATAGAAATACAAATGACTGCCGAAAAGAAACCTTTCCCCTATAACGCATTGCTTGATCTAATCGATCTATCTCGACTTGGAATATCAGAGTTATTTAAAATTCAAGGGTACTATTCTTGAGAATTTTTTCTGGGCGCCATTTCATTATGAATTTGAAAATTTTAGTAAATAAAAATTTCAATAAATTCATTTATATATTCCTTGTGATTATAATTCCAATTTCATTACTTTTTACACATAATATTAACTATGCGAAATCTCAACAATATTTTTCCGGCATTGATTATTTACCGTTAATTATTCGCCAAGAAAATACGCCATCCATTGAAGGGTGCTTGATATTTCCTGCAAATAATATCTGGAATACGCGCATCGATAACTTGCCTCTTGATCCAAACTCTGATGCCTATATAAACTCAATTGGTAAAAACACTGTTGTTCATCCCGATTTTGGAACGGTTTGGGAGGGCGCGCCAATTGGTATTCCATATAATATCGTTTCCGCTAGTCAACCGCTTGCTCAGATTACTTTTGAATATGCGAGTGAAAGCGATCCAGGCCCTTACCCGATACCCGACAACCCACTCATAGAAGGCGGACCTTCGAGCACTGGCGACAGGCATATTTTAATTATCGAGAAGGATAATTGCGTCTTATACGAGATATATAATGCATATCCGCTTCAAAACGGATCTTGGGAAGCAGGTTCCGGCGCAATTTTCGATCTTAAATCTAATTTGCTACGCCCAGATACTTGGACATCTGCTGACGCGGCTGGCTTACCGATTTTTCCCGGATTAGTAAGATATGATGAAGTAAACTCTGGAAAAATTACCCACGCCCTACGATTCACTGCTAATAACACCAGAAAACAACATATCTGGCCAGCCAGGCATGACGCTTCATCGCTTACCAATCAAAATATTCCTCCCATGGGACAAAGGTTCAGGTTGAAAAGCTCCTTCGACATATCGGGTTTTTCACCCCAAGTACAGGTGATTCTTACTGCGTTAAAAGAATATGGCATGTTCCTGGCAGATAATGGAAGCAACTGGTATATGAGCGGTGTTCCAGATCCTAGATGGGATGATGATATGCTGGTTAACGAATTGAAGCAAGTTAAAGGATCGGATTTCGAAGCCGTGATGGAATCTCAATTAATGGTCGACCCAAACAGCGGCCAAATAAAATGATATTATTAATCCATTTGAGGAGAGATTAAGTGCAAGAAGAATACAAAATTAAAGATATCATTGCTGAACCAGATACAATTGAGGGGTTAAATATTCCTCAAAGCATTGTTATCGATATAATTCTCCGATTACTTTTCAATGAAGGAAATGTTTCTTTTAGCCGGTTTGCTGAAGTCTTAAAAGTACACAACCGCATTATCGATAGTATTCTAATGTGGATGCAAAAAGAACATTTAGCAGATGTATCCAAAGGTACAGCAGAAATTGGACGCTTTGGATATGTATTTACCTTAACCGACGCTGGCAAAGAAAGAGCAAGAGATGCACTCGAACGTAGTCAATATGTAGGACCAGTTCCTGTCTCCGTTCCAAGTTATATCCAGGGAATTGAAATTCAAACATCGGGGAAACGTCAAATTTCATCTGCGCAAGTTATTGATGCATTGAAATTATTAATCCTCCCAACGAACTTTCATCGTTATATCGGCCCAGCAATAAATTCTTGTAGTTCCTTATTCCTTTATGGGCCTCCTGGAAACGGTAAGACTACCATTGCTCAGGCTGCCGCATCTTTAATAGCCGGGACATCTCCAATTTGGCTTCCGTATTCCATCACGGCAGGCGGTCAAATAATTCAAATTTTTGATAGGCATATTCACAAACCAATTTCTATCGAAAGCGGCAGAACCGCAGAATTCGGGAGATTCGATAAAAGGTGGGGATTATTCAAAAGACCTTCTGTAATGGTAGGGGGAGAATTGAAAATGGACGCCTTGGATTTACGATTTGATCCTGTGTCAAAAATATATGAAGCACCACTTCAGATGAAAGCGAATGGTGGGTTACTTTTAATCGATGACTTTGGCAGACAACAAATTCGCCCAGTTGACTTGTTTAACCGCTGGATTGTTCCTTTGGAAAGCCAGGTGGATATTATTCGGCTGCATAGCGGGCAATCTATTGTTGTACCATTTCGTTTATTATTGGTATTTAGTACAAATTTAAACCCTCACGATCTTGTTGATGATGCCTTTCTGCGCCGTATTCAAATGAAAGTCAATATAACGCCTCCTGATGATAAACTTTTTTATCAGATTTTTATCATGGAATGCAAGCACTTAGGCATTGAGTTTAATAAAGACGCGTATTTACATCTAATACAAAATTGGTATAAACAACAAAATCGACCTTTTCAAGCTGTTCAACCTAGGGACATACTCAAAACCGTCATGGCGTTGTGTGAATATGAAGGGATTCCTCCCCAGCTTTCTCCAGAATTGATTGACGAAGCTTGTCTGATATATTTTGTGAAATAATCTTATCTGATAGTTTATGAGAGAGTCCAGCTTTAGAATGAGATTGATCAAATTCAATAATAATTGAAGAGAATTTTCTCAGGTTTGTTAGAAAAGTCTTGAATATAATGGATGTTTTCCTAAAAGAAAACCGTCATTCTGAGTGAAGCCAAGAGTATATACATTGCTTAGTTAGTAATTTCGCTACGATAAACATGACCATAATGATTTTTTGAACAGCCTCAAACATAAAATTCAAAAACTTCCTAATACTATCTGAGTTACTATTAAAAAAAGGAATAAGATAATGCGCGAAGTAGCAATCATTGGTATCGGACAAACTCCTGTCGGAGAGCATTGGGAAAAATCGATTAGAGAAATAGCAGGAGAAGCAGTTCTTGCTGCATTAAACGATGCTCGCAGAGATTCTGTGGATGCAATATATGTTGGAAATATGATGTCCGGGATAATTTCACAACAAGAGAATCTTGGAGCTTTGATTGCTGATTGGGCTGGATTAAAAAATATTGAAGCAATAAA
>JAAZNS010000470.1 GCA_012798185.1 Chloroflexota bacterium
ATTACATTAGCGCCGCGGCGGAATAAGCGGTTGATGGTACGGCTGACGCTTTCTTCATTACCGGGAATGGGGTGCGAAGAAAGGATTACCGTATCGCCCTGGATGATATCGAACTGGCGGTTGGTACCGGTGGAAAGCCTTCCCATGATGGAGGTCGGCTCGCCCTGTGTGCCGGTGGACATCAACACCACTTCAGCCGGCTTCATCTTCAACGCTTGATCGATGGGGACGAGGATTTCATCGGGAATATCCAGATAACCCAGTTTTCGAGCGATTTTTACATTTTCCACCATACTTGCGCCGGCGATAGCCATTTTCCGGTTATGGCGTACAGCGGCATTGGCAGCTTGCTGAATGCGCGAGATCAGCGAGGCAAAACTGGCAATGATGATCCTGCCCTGCGCCGTGCGAAAGACATCATCGAATGCCGGGTCGATTACCCGCTCGGAGGGCGTCCAGCCGGGTTTATCGGCATTGGTCGAATCGGAAAGCAATGCCAGGACGCCGCGTTTGGCAAGTTCTGCCAGCTTACCATAGTCCGTCGGCCAGTTATCCACCGGGGTGTGGTCGAATTTATAGTCGCTCATGTGGATGAGCAATCCTCCCGGGGTTTGGATGCCCAGCGCCACGCCATCAGGAATGGAATGGCAGACATGGAAGAACTCCACCTGAAAGGGTCCGATGTTGACAATATCCCCAGCCTGAATCGTATTGAGCTGGGCTTTGCTGAGCTGCCCGCCGCGCGAGAGCTTCACTTCTAATAAGCCGCGTGTGAGCGCAGTGGTGTAGATTGGTGCGTTGATTTGGTCGAGCAGGTGCGTCACCGCGCCGGTATGATCTTCATGCCCGTGGGTGACGACGATTCCACGTACTTTATTTTTGTTCTCTAACAGATATTGATAATCGGGGATGATGTAATCGATTCCCAGCATATCATTTTCGGGAAACATCAAGCCTGCATCTACCACCAGCAGGTTATCGCCGTATTCATAAACCATCATGTTCTTGCCGATTTCCCCCAATCCCCCGAGGGGGATAATGCGTATTTTCTTATTACTCATAATATTCCTTATAACAATCTCACGATCATGGGTAATCCATATGTGAGAGAAATTTTTAATCAATGAATAAAAATGCCCGGGCGGAAATAACCGGCCGGGCTTGGTTTCTTTTTAGAATTGAATGTCTACTTACATTATTTGTGGAAAGTCCCACCATGTTTCAAGCAGATTCTCCTAATCGTATACCATGGCCGGCAGTCCGGCGCGCATTGTTATATTTCTATGAGTTGTAATCTTAACACGAATAGTCTGAATTGTCAAAGAAAAGATATAGCTATCGGCAACCAGCTATCTTCTGTTAGTTCCACCTTCGATGGCATTATGGTTGCAAATATGCTTCCAATTTCGCTGCAGCCTGGGTGTAAGCCTGCTGAATTTCATCTGGCAATTCGGTGAAAAACTGCCAAGAATATTCTAAACCGCCGCCGCCGTCATCCACCGATCCGTTTTCGAGAGTATAGCGGCCGACGAGCCAAACCAGCATGCCGGTTCCCAGGTCGAAATAGCGTATTTCATTCTTTTCGATAAAATGTACCAACGCTTGTGTGGATGCATTCATGATTAATTCATCATTTTGATCGTCATTTTTTGTGTGATATACCAAAACTAAAACCAACTTGCCATCCAGCTCGTCCGGATAGATTTTAAAATCACCTTTTATCAATCCATTTTTTACGTCCTGGATGAATTTCTGTAGGTTGGCGGTTTCATCGACAAAAAGAAAATCCCCCTCCACGAAGACGCTTTCACCGTTGAATAAGCTGCACGTCGTGCTCTCTTTGACATTCGAGCGTTTGTTCCCTTGTGATTTTTGCCATTATGGCACCATACCGCTTGTGCCATCTGCCAGCCGTACGATCCACGGCGAAAGTTTTCCGTCTTTGTAGAAGTACACCATTTGTTCCTGGCATTGCCCGTAATCGCCGGTGATATGCACCAGAGTATATTGCTCGTTGGTGTAATCCTTGCCGCCCCGCCAATGTGATTTCTGCAAAAGCCATCCTGGTCTGGCAACCCAGGCAGAACGGCGGCGTACAATCTCCTGCATCACAGACTCTGCTTGTGCTTCATCCGCAAGGGGATTTTCTTGGGTATAGGGCTTCAACAGTGATTCCAGTTCAAGAGGTAGGGCAGTTGGTTCAGTTGTGATATCCGCAGATGGTGCCAGAGAGGGTTTAACGGTATGTTTCTTCAATTCTTCTAAGCCCTGTTGATATTGTTCGGCAACCTCTTTGGGCATTTCCTCCCAAAGCTCGTAGAAACTTTGGGTATCGATTTCACCCATTTGTGAGCCATCCTCCCAGAACATGGCTAATAAATGCTCGATTGCCATACCAGTTTCCATATCAAAGTAATAGATATCTTTTTCAACCGTAAGTTTTTCGAAGTTTGTTTTAAAACTGGTTTCGATAAAAAATACCTGTTTACCGTTTCGATCTTGGTACCAGGCTTGGGCAAACTGCAGCTCAAGCTTTGATTCTTTCCCGCTGAAGTTTCCAGCCAGAACTTTAGCCAAGTAACCTGCCTGGGTGGTTTCGGTTGTCATTCTGCAAACAGCCGGATCGACCTGAATCACTTCGCTTTCCCCTTTGCGCAGGGTGATAACATTACCCAGGTATCCTTCCGCCGTTTGCATTTGCCAGTTCATGATTTCTCCCTTGTCGGGATCCTTGGAGATATCCATCCTGATCATGCATTCGGATTGATTCTTGGGCAATTGCAGCCATTCTTCATGAGAAAGGCTGTGCAGATCGCCTCTTTGGGTAACTACGGTGTCGATGCGCCGCCACCAGCCTTCCTGCTGATATTGGCTCATACTCTTTTCTGCAAGCTGGTTTAGGGTGGCAATAATCTGAGGGAGATCGGTGATTGCCTGTAAAGGTGTGGGTGAGGGCAAGGTTGCCGGATTGTAATTAGAAGAAACCGTTTGTATCGAAGAGCAGCCACTCAAGCATAAGATGGCAGCCAGTATTCCCAAAATGATCACGTTTATTTTCATGAAGATCTTCCTTTCGCCTGTCAATTCTATATTGACAGTATACTAGAATAGTGGTATACTAGATTTTACACAGCAATTAAAGAATGTCAAGAGGCAAAATATCGCAGAGTAGCAAAATGGAAGAAATCTTCGACGAGAACCAACCTATCTATCTGCAAATCGTACAGCGGATTTGCGCCCAAATATTGCGTGGTGAATTTAAACCCGGAGACAAGCTGCCGGCAGTTATCGATGCTGCCATGCGGTTCAAAGTAAATCACAATACGATTCACCGCGCCTACCTGGAGCTGATCCGCCAGGGTATAGCGGTTACCCGCCGCGGCGAGGGTACCTTTGTCACTGCCGATCAGTCTGTGCTGGATGAATTGCATCATCGTATGCGTAAGACATTCTTGGAGGATTTTATCAGGCAAATGCGCCAGCTTGGTTTTACCAATGCCGATATTATCGAAACACTTCAATCATATCTGCAATCTGCAAATTCCAAAGAGGAAAAACAATCATGAGTGGTTTCTTACGTACCGAATTTCAAAGGGCATTTATAAATCAGCGCCTGTGGCTCATTCCCATTCTTGCCCTGGCAGGTCTATGGGCGGGCTACCGTCAATTCCCTATTGATCCATTTTTAGAGGGTGCTACCAAAGATGTTTACCGGTTGTGGACGCTTTGGTATGCGTTTTCTTTTTTCAATTACCTCGCTCCCCTTCTTGCGGCAATTCCTTACAGTGATTCGCTGATAACCGACCGGCGTTATGGCTTCTTGAAGCATATCCTCACCCGCTGTTCTATGCGGCGTTACCTGGCTGTTCGGACATTAGCCAATGCAGCAGTGGGGGCACTTTCGGTTTGCATTCCGGTAGCGCTGATGTTCATCTACTGCTATACGATCATGCCGGTCGAAGGGCCGGTCAGGACAATTGGCGAAACGCCGCACGTTTATCCCAATTACCCGATGGGTTTATTGGGGTATTTGTATCTGCAGCAGCCTTATCTTTACCTGGCATTTTTGGTGTTGATGGCGGCAATTTTTGGCGCGGTCTATGCCACCTTTGGTTTAGCCGTTTCCGCTTGGGTAAACAATCCTTATGTGGCAATCGCCGCGCCCTTTGCGTTTTTGGTGGTATTCGGTTATCTCACTGAGCGGTCGCTGCACCTGGCGGTTATCGGGCATCCTGCTGGGGCATTGTTGCCTTTCCGCTATGGTCTGTACGCCTTTCAGATTGGGCTGCAATATGCATTTCTTGCCCTGGCGTTCATGATCAGCTTTGTATTTTACTCACGAAGCCTGCGTAATCAGCGACTGGCTTAATCAAATTCGAGGTATTATGATGAATTTCATTCCTTTTCTGAAATTACAGTTGCGTTTCTACTTGATACGCTGGCGCTGGCTGATCTCTCTGCCGGTAATGGGCTTCATTGCCTACCGATCAGTAAATGCCGTCAATGCCCTTTCGGCAACGACAAACTACACCCCTGTCAATGCCTGGGATGCCGCCTTTCACGCCTTTGGCAGTGCCGATGTGCTATATTTGGTTCTGGCGGTGGTTTTTATGGCGCTGATCGGCGATCTTTTGCCTGATCCCGCTTACGGGCAGGCAGTGATACTGCGCTTGGGTTCGCGCCACCTATGGTG
>JAAZNS010000471.1 GCA_012798185.1 Chloroflexota bacterium
CAGCCGCCATTAACCATCGCTTCCATCGACCGGCGTACATGATATGGGGCTTGCATCGGATCAACCAGACCGGGCAAAAAGCTGCTGATGCGCTGGCTACCGGTTTCGCTCGAAAGAACAATGAGTGTTCCAACAAATGCTGCAATCACGATCAGCATAAAAATCTGCTTCAAATCGCCGCCTGCCAAAAAGAATAGAGTGCCGCCCAGGATGAAAATTGTAATAAATGCGCTGATATCTGGCTGTACGATAATTAATCCGCCCACAATTCCAAGGATGCCTGCCATTGGGAATAATCCAAATTTAACATCCCGTAAAATTTCACGCTTGGAGAATAACCATACCGAAAGGTAAATAATCATCACCAGTTTAGCTAGTTCCGAGGGCTGAATTGAACCCTCCCATAGCGTACGCACAGCGCCATGGCGCTCTTCATTAATAATCAAAACTGCAAGAAGTGCAACGATAGATATTGCCAATGCAGGAAGCGCTAATTTTTGCCACCAGCGATAATCAAAGAAAGTGAGAAATATCAAAGCAATAATACTCAAGCCAAATACTTGCAGCTGGCGGGTGAATATTCTGGAAGGATCACCATAAAGAAGCAATGAATAATCGGTGCTGGCAGAATAAACCATCACCAATCCGAAAATCACCAAGGTAATTGTTATTAATAACAAAGGTACGTCAACACCCAGATATATATGCCGTTTTTGCGGCTTGGTTGGGAGAGGTTGGGTCTGGCTCATTCTTTGTCTGGCAGCTGCATCACCCATTGTCGAAAACATTCTCCTCGCTCCTCGAAATCACGAAATTCATCAAAACTTGTACCGCCCGGGGATAATAAAACCACATCACCAGGACGGGCAATGCTGGCGGCGGCTTGAACAGCTTCCTTCAACCCCTGACATTGCGTTACCGCCAATCCATTCTTGGCAGTTGGGGATATCGTTTGTAATATTTTCCCGGCTGCCTCTCCGAATAATATTAAATGGCTGACTCTTTTTTTAACTAATTTAGCAAAATCCTGCCAGGGCAGATCTTTATCGCGCCCTCCGGCAAGAAGGATGATTGGCTCATCGAAAGAACGAATAGCTGCAATAGCCCGCTCGGGTGCAGTAGCAATCGAATCGTTATACCAGGAAACACCTTTTATAGAACGGACAAACTCGAGCCGGTGTTCAACGCCTTTAAATCCTTGAACGCCTGCTTCCATACAGCTTTCTGGCAAAACAGCGCCTTCGGCAATCGCACAAGCGGCAAGGACATTCAATAAATTGTGTTTTCCGCGCAAAGCAATGATGCTTTTATCGAAAAGCTTCCGAATATTCATACCCTGGCGCATATAAACCGCACCATTTTGGGCAAATGTGCCATATTCACCAACACCCGGATCATCAAACCCAAATGTAATTAATTTCCCCTGAACTCTATCCACAAGGCTCCAAGCACCCCGGTCATCTTGCCCAAGGATGGCAGTATTAGAAGAATTTTGAAAATCCAATATTCGGACCTTAGCAGCGGTGTATGCCGACATGCTCCCATGCCGGTCCAAGTGATTGGGGGTAATATTCAATATGGCAGCAATTTGAGGTGCAGCAGTCATCAATTCCAGCTGAAAAGAAGAAAGCTCCATTACAGCCAGGTCTCCCACCTGCATATTATCAATATTAGTAATTAATGGAAGACCAATATTCCCTCCCACCCATACCTTTCGGTAAATGGGATTAGGGAGATGTGTGGCTGCTTCAGCCATGCACCCTACCAGGGCTGTTGTAGTAGTTTTCCCAGAAGAACCAGTAATACCGATTACAATGCAGGGCGTTTCTTCGAGAAATATCTGCGAATCGTTGGTTATCTTTTTACCTTGCTTTTTTGCTTCAACAATTAATGGAAGCGATAGAGGGACACCGCCAGAAACACAAATTGTATCTGCTCGTTTTAATAATTCCAAAGGATGGCTGCCCAAGACCCACTCAACATTTGTGTCGGCTAAGGCTTGTTTTGCTGAGATTAGTTCTGAGGGTTGCTTTTGGTCATTAATGATTACTTTGGCACCTCTTTCTGAAAGAAAGCGAGCCAAAGCCAATCCCTGGCGGGCAGCGCCAATGATCAAAATGTTGTGGTTTTTCCACCGGCTGAATTGGTTAGAACGCCTCAAAATACTTACCTCTACATCTCAAACTAATGCCAGCGCCACACCAATCATAGCAGCCAGCAAACTAATCAACCAAAATCGTTGCACCA
The DNA here is from genome assembly GCA_012798185.1 of Chloroflexota bacterium. Lineage (GTDB taxonomy): Bacteria > Chloroflexota > Anaerolineae > Anaerolineales > UBA4823 > JAAZNS01. The sequence continues at coordinate 2,248 of JAAZNS010000471.1, forward strand.
CCTGTGTTTCGCTCCATCCAGATAATTCAAAATGATGTTGTAGCGGCGCCATTTTAAAAACCCGCCGCCCCTCACCAAACTTCTTTTTTGTATAGCGAAAATACGCGACTTGAATAATATCGCTCATGGTAATACTCACTGGGATTATGGCGATGATTGGTAAAAGGATCCATTGTCCTGTCATTAATGCCACAACAGCCAAAGTTGCACCAAGCGATAACGCACCGGTATCACCCATGAACAATTCCGCTGGATGGACGTTAAACCATAAAAAGCCAAAAATTGCACCCACCAGCGCAAAACAAAACCTGGCAATAAACACCTGCTGCTGCAGCAAAGCAATTCCGCCATAACTGGCAAAAGCTGTAGCAGAAATCAAACCCGCCAACCCGTCCAAGCCGTCAGTCAGGTTTATTGCATTAGAAAACCCTACAATAAAAAACATGGCAACAGGAATATAAAAATATCCCAAGGAAATGACACCCTTGACCCCAGGGATATACATTTCGGGGACATCTAGAAAATATTTCAGCCCTATTGCTGCCACTAATGCAAATCCTATTTGGGCAAGGAATTTCGCACGGGCGCTAAGTCCTTTTCCTTTTGTTTTTCCACGGATACCTGCCCAATCATCGATTGCACCCAAAATTGCATATATAACCATAACGCCCATAGGCAGTAAGACAGATCGGCCCAACACTGTGAACCCCGCTAATGAAGCCGCATTTAACAGCACTGTGATAAGCAACACCGGCAATACTATCAAGACACCTCCCATGGTGGGAGTGCCCATTTTCGTGAAATGACGCTGTGGACCTTCGATGCGTATCGATTTGCCCAATTTATAATGCTGTAATACCCTTAGCAGGGGTGCTCCCCAAATAATGGTGAGCATAAAGCTAAAACCTGCCAGAGAAAGGGTCATGGTAGTTTGGCTCATAATCTTTGCTCCAAAGCTGCCACTATGCGGTCCATTTGCATTCCATGAGACCCTTTTACCAACACCACATCATTTTCTTTCAAGCGGTCGGCTAAATAGGCAATAACAGCGTCACAATTCTCCAGCTCGGTGATCACATTCTGATTCAACCCGGCATTCCGAGCCGATTCGGCAATCAAGTGTCCCCGTTGACCAACAGTAATCAATTCATCCACAACTTCAGCAGCCCTTACACCAACCATCTCGTGCCCGCGGCGTTCATAAATTCCTAATTCGAGCATATCACCCAATACAGCAATATGGTGCCCATCTAATTCTTCTAATAAATTTAAGGCTGCCAAAGTAGATTCAGGAGAAGCATTGTATGTATCATCTAACAACAAAGCTCCCCGCAAACCGCGCACCGCAAATAAACGAAGCTGGGTTTGTTCGGTTCTTAAACCATTTACAATTTCCTGCCATGTCAATCCTTCTACCAATCCCACAGCAGTAGCGCGTAATACAGTATGGACTGAATGTCTGCCTATCAGGGGAACTTTTAAATGCAGCGTTTCATGTTTATAGTGTATTCTAAAGCGAATTCCCTCTAATCCCAAACCTTCCACCTGATCTGCCCACAAATCTGCTTGCGGATCTAAACCATAGTAAAAAATTTTCGCCTTTGTCATTTCCGCCATAGGACGCACCAATGGATCGTCATAATTGAGAATGGCAAC
>JAAZNS010000472.1 GCA_012798185.1 Chloroflexota bacterium
AAGTATAATCCATCGATACGACGACATCATCGATCACCTTCATTGGACTTTGTATGTTTTCCATTTTAGTCTCCATTCAAAAAAATATGTATTAACGGCATTCGTTTAGGAGACATTGGTTATTTTGCTTACCTACTTCAAAATTCATGAATTAGGAATGCCAGAACAATAACTAACACCTCCCCCAATGCTTTATTGAATGATTTTATCATATAGAGAACTCAAAAAGGACAGGTAACAAAATAATCAAATCCCCTCGAACAAATCTTTTTCCTTTACCTTTCCATTGACTTCAGGATAAGCACGCATAAAATAATCCACCTGCGGCATTATCATGGAAATCCAGCGCAAGGGTCCTTTCCTGATTACTGCACCTGCCAGCTGGCTGGAATGACATAAAGCCGCTTCTTCCCGCTGAGCTAATGCTTGGTGAATATCGATTCTGGCATGGATAGGATAATCGCTGTTTTCTAATATCTCAATCAAATCGATATCCTCATTCTTACCGATTCGTCGGGGATCTCTTCCTAATAAAGGTAAAATCTTCGCTGCCAGTTTGAGCCATCCCAGCGGCATAACCGAAAAATAGAGCTTATCGGGATGCCAGGAAGGGTAACCATTAGCAAACGATGCATCTTCAGCCATGGAGAATGCGCTTACAGTTGCCCGATGGATAGCAATATGATCGGGATGCTGATAACCACCATTGGGACTGAAAGTAACCACCACATGAGGTTTAATTTGGCGTATTAATGTCGCGATTTTTTCGGCTACTTCATCTAAATGAGCAGATGCCAGAGCCTTGGGATGTTGATTATCCGGAGAGCCGGGCATACCCGAATCCCGATAATCTAAAAAATGCACCTGGGTTAAACCTAATTTTTCAGCAGCACAGCGCAATTCAAATTCGCGGCGTTCTGCAACCGATGAAAAACCCCGCATCAATTGGGCATCGACCTCGCCCACCTCGCCCCGCGTACCACAGATCAAATGCACTGCGACGCCGCGTTGGGCATACAATGCTAATGTCCCCCCTATGCCAAAAGATTCATCATCCGGATGGGCTAATACAGCTAATAATACTTTCTTATTTGTCATAGATTGGGTATCCGAAACAGTCGGATTATACCAATTTGTTAGTTATTAATTTAGCTAAATTTAACCCAATAAATCCCATTTATTTATATGATAATAAGTAATTTATTGCTTGAGCATTTATGATAATGGTATCAATAGTTTGGTATGATAGTTGCAATTATATTGACACCTACACCAACTTTTGTGATGCAATAAATCGATAGAATATGCTGTTGCAATTCTCACCCTATGCAATCGCGTTTTTTATTACTGGGGGATTATTTATATTGATTTCGATAAGGATTTTGGATCGGCGAAATTCATCCAGAAGAATTCCTCTATTTTTTATGTTAACAGCCATCGCGGTGTGGAATTTATCTTCAGGAATGGAAATGATCAGCCAATCATTACCCGCTAAAATTTCCTGGTCTAAATTCGAATACCTGGGATCAGCAGCTGCCGCTCCTTTATTATTAATTTTCTGTCTCGAATACACTCGTAATACAAAACTTCTTACCCGGCGTAATATCTTTCTCCTATTTATCGTCCCCCTAGTCATTTTGGGGTTTGTCATCACCAACGAACGGCATAAACTAATCTGGACGGAAATCACCCCAAGCCCCGCTGGGTATAACCTTTATGTTTACCACCACGGCATTTTATTTTGGGTCTATGTAGCTTATAATTATTTGTTGGTCTTAGCTGCTGTTATCACCTTTGTCCGCGCCTTCAAACAAATACCTAAAACATATCAGCCTCATTTGATTGGATTGTTGATAGGGATTTTTATTCCATGTGTTGCTAGTATTCTTTATTCCTTTAATGTCAACCCGATACCAGGATTTGATATACCGGCTTTGTCTTTTTCTCTTACAGGATTGGTAATTTATTGGTTTATGATCCGATATCACCTTTTTGATATCGTTCCGCTAGCCCGACAAACATTGATAGAGAATCTCAGTGACGGTGTATTAGTTTTAGATGAGTTCGACCGTATTATCGATATAAACCCTGCCGCACAAAAAATATTTTCCATAACCGAACCTGTGATCGGGGAATATGCCGAAAACGCCCTGCCAAATTGGCAGGAATTCGAAGAATATCTTGATCGGGTTGACGATTCCCGGAGTGAATTATTCATTAAAAGCACGCCTCCCAAATATACCAGCATCTGTGTCACTAATATAAAAAATCAAAAAGGCGAAGTAAATGGGAAAATAATATCCCTACGGGATATTACAGAACAAAAACGCACAGAATTGGCACTAAGTGAAAGTGAGAGAAAATATCGTTCTATCTTTGAAAATTCCCAGGTGGGGATATTCCGTAGCGAAATCAGTAGCGGGAAAATACTGGAATGCAACGACCATATGGCTCAAATACTCGGTTTTGCCAATCGCGAAGCGTTATTGGAAGAAGGATTTACAACCCTCGAACATTATGTTGTTCCTGAAGACCGTTCAAGGATTATCAATGATTTAATCGATGGCGAGATAGAAAACGTCGAAATTCAATTCCTTCGCCGCGATCAGACACCGATTATTCTCGATTTCTCTCTGCGCATATTCCCAGATTTTGGATATATAGAAGGCATCGCCTCTGACATAACCGAACGAAAACGAACTGAAGCTGCCGAACGTGAACAACGCCTCATGGCAGAGTCTTTACAAGATATCGCTAAGGCTCTAAACAGCACGCTAAATCTTGATGAAGTCTTGGATCGTATATTAGAAAATATCGGATGTCTTCTTCCCTTTAATACAGTTGATGTTTTAATGCTCGATGAAAATCACCAAGAAGCCCACATCGTCCGCTGTGCAGGTTATGAAAATTTTTCCAAAGATAATCATATCTCAATATTGAATCTAAAATTAAACCTTGAAACGACGAAAAACTTGCGTACAGTTTATCAAACGCGGCAGCCTCTACTAATTGATAATGTAGCAACGTTCGACTGGATTTCTACTCCTCAAACGAGTTGGATACAATCCAATCTTTGTGCTCCCATCATTATTAAAGATAAAGTAGAAGGATTCCTCAGCCTTAGCAGCAATCAATCACATTTTTTCAAACCTGAACATGCCGAATACCTGCAGGCATTCGCCGATCAATCAGCAATTGCAATCCAAAATGCCCGTTTATTTACTGAAACCCAACGCCACACCGATCAAATAAGCGCTTTATACCGAATAGGTCAAACGCTCAACCTAGATCTCGAAATCGATCAAATCCTATCTGATCTTTATGATCAATGCAAAATAATGCTGCCCATGGATATTTTTTATGTTGCTGTCTATGAAGAGCAAACACATTTATTGCATCATCCTCTATTTGTAGAACACGGACAACAACTTACTATATATCCTCGAGATATACGTTTACAGCCAGGCTTAACCGGTGAAGTAATTTATAGTCAAAAAACGATTTATCTGCCAGATACATTAAGCCCAGGCGTTGAAGCACAGCATCATATCATCCATACCGGAGGAAAACCTTCCAGGTCTTATGTTGGCGTACCGCTGATCGTAAGAGGTAAAGTGGTGGGGGTGATATCCATGCAAAGTTATCAAGCCAATGCATATAACAGCGAACAAATCCATCTTTTCGAGACCATCGCCAACCAGGCTGGAATTGTTATCCAAAATGCCAACCTTTTCCAAGAAATGAAACAAATGGCTGTTACCGACTCATTGACACAATTATATAACCGGCGATTTACCGAAATCACCCTTGAAACTGAGTTTAAGCGCTGCGAACGCTACAACACGGATCTCACCATCGGCTTTTTCGATATCGATGACTTTAAACAAATCAATGACCGTTTTGGTCATGCCTGCGGAGATGTTGTTCTAAAAATAGTTGCTGAACATTTAAATACATGTACTCGCTTCGTTGATTTTTCAGCCCGAATTGGCGGAGATGAATTTTTAATCATATTCCCCCACACGAAATTAGATGATGCCTGGATTGTTTTAAAAAGGTTACAAGAAAACTTGCGCCAGTGTATCATTTCATGCACAGGTGAATTTATCACTATTAGTGGAGGAGTTACTTCTTGGTTACCCGGTGATAAGCCAGAGGATATTTTAATCAGAGCAGATGACTTAATGTATCAAGCAAAACGGCTTGGGAAAAATCAAATCATTAAAGATATTCATCTATGATCTAATATACAGCAAGTGAAGGATCGACTTCTTTTGCCCAGGCATTGATTCCGCCCGTTAAATTTTTAATTCTGTTAAACCCCGCTCCTAACAATATTTCCATTGCCCGTCTTGATCGTACACCTGATCTGCATATCAAAACATAATACCTGGCGCTGTCCAACTCACTCAGACGGGAAGGTAATTGCCCCAAGGGAATATTCTTTGAACCTTCGATCATGGAGATTTCCAATTCGTGCGGTTCGCGTACATCAAGCAACTCCACATTTTCCCCGCGCTTTAAAAGGTCAGCCAGTTCCCTGGGGGAGATCTCCAAGATTGCCTCTTGATTTTCTTCAACATGTTCCCTGCCGGGAACCCCGCAAAATGCATCATAATCAATTAATTCGGTGATTTCCGGGTGCATTCCACAGATTTTACATGCTGAATTCTTTCGCAATTTTACATATTCAAAAGTCATATCCAGGGCATTGTAGATTAATAATTTCCCAATTAACAATTCTCCAATACCCAAAACATGTTTTATTGCCTCTGTCGCCTGAATAGTGCCAATCGTGCCCGGTAAAATGCCTAATACCCCACCTTCTGCACAGGTCGGAACGATATTGGGGGGTGGGGGTTCGGGAAATAAACAACGATAACACGGCCCTTCTTTGGCATAGAAAACGCTGGCTTGACCCTCGAACCGAAAAATCGAACCGTAAATATTGGGTTTTCCTAATAAGACGCATACATCATTGGAGAGATAGCGGGTTGGGAAATTATCGCTGCAATCGATGACCACATCATAATCTCCGGCTATGCGCATGGCATTCTCCGATGTAAATACCTCATTATAGGTATCGATTTGAATTTCCGGATTTACATCCATCATCCGGGTTTTAGCTGATTCAACTTTTAGTTTCCCCAATGTTGATGATCCGTGAATTATCTGGCGCTGCAAGTTGGAATATTCCACTTTATCGTAATCGATTATCCCAATTCTCCCTATCCCCGCAGCTGCCAGGTATAACGCCACCGGAGAACCCAGCCCGCCCGTCCCAATGACTAAAATCGAAGCAGCCTTTAATTTGCGCTGTCCCTCCATCCCCACTTCTGGGATTAACAAGTGACGAGAATAGCGTAATATTTCTTCATGGGATAATTCTGCCATCATCTTCTGGTTGCCTCGCTTCTCTACTATTCAATTCTTTATCTTCCCGATTTTTTAATCATATCGCAGTGTACAACATTATATCGAAAAATCCTCCCCCCGCCACATACCGCCTTCCGGGATATGAATATGAACCGGAGCATGTTCGTGTCCATGTCCATTGAGGCGCTTCTCAAGCATATTCACACGCGTCAACAATGTCGTTAATGAAACGCCAATCAAATCCGGAAGGTTGGTATGATTTAAGTCGGGCGCATCAGATGCCAAATGGGGCTTACTGCGCGAAACCACCTGTCCCGGTACACCTACCACTACCGAATTGGGCGGCACAGATTTTATTACGACTGCATTAGCCCCTATGCGGCTGTCACTGCCTACCGTAATCGCACCTAACACTTTGGCACCAGCGCCGATCACAACCCTGTCTCCGATGGTCGGATGGCGTTTACCTTTATTCAGGCTTGTGCCCCCCAACGTTACACCGTGATACAGCGTTACATCATCACCGATTTCTGCTGTTTCACCAATCACCACGCCCATGCCATGGTCGATAAAAAACCCTTTTCCGATAACTGCCCCGGGATGAATTTCAATCCCAGTCAGGCTGCGAGTGATCTGTGAAATCCATCGCCCAATCAACTTAAAATTATGCGTCCAAAACCAATGTGCTACACGATGCCACCAAACTGCATGCAATCCGGGATAACATAGAATGATTTCCAAAATACTCCTGGCAGCTGGATCTCGCTCAAAGATCGATTGAATATCGCGGTGAAAAGTAATTTTCATGGTTATCTCCATATAAATGGATATGCAGTAGTGAGAAAAAACCGTTCCAACTCATATCCATAACAATTATTCTTTATTCTGCCAAATTAGC
>JAAZNS010000473.1 GCA_012798185.1 Chloroflexota bacterium
CACTTTTCGGTTTAAGACTCATTAATTTCTTTATTGCTTCACTGGTATAACCCTTCGCTCTCGCTTCAAGGAATTTTCCCAGCTTGATCAGGGTTATGATAACTGCAGCAGTCTCGAAATAGACATGCCCGGGGACCGCGCCCAACATAACCGGGATGGAATAAAAATAAGCTGATGAAGATCCCAACGCGATTAGAACATCCATATTGGCAGACTTATTAAGAATCGCTTTATATGCCCCAAGATAATACTGCCTGCCAACATAAAATTGAACCGGGGTTGCAAGAAACAACATCAGCCAATTCATCCACCAGGCGTGTCCGATTGAATGAGGCAGCCAGTTGAAATCGCGCAACATCGAAAGGATGAAAAGTGGTATCGTGAATACCAATCCAATTATTAATTCCCTGCGTTGTTGTGTAATCTCAAGTTCTCTGGCATGCCGTTCGGCATCTTCTGCCTCACCACCGACTTCCAATGTATTAAAGCCAGCATTATTTATTATCTGCCTGATCTCCCTTTGACTGATAATTGTGGGAATATAGCGCACGAACACTTTTTCATTACCAAGATTCACCTGGGCAGATGAGATCCCATCCGTAAGGATAAGTTTTTTCTCCAGACGCAGAGCATCATTTCCATCGCTCATCCGGCTGACAACAAACTCGGCTGTACCAGTCGCCACATCATATCCTGCTTTTTGGATTCGTTCGATGAGCGAAGGAATTCCAGTCAATTCTGGGGAAAATGCTACTGTAGCGCGTTCGGATGACAAATTAACCGAGGCGCTCTCAACCCCATTTTCTTTTTTAAGATTACGTTCGACTGTTGCCACACAATTGGCGCAAGTCATCCCGGTGATGGGTAAAATCACTTTTTTTACTTCAGGCATCGTGCCTCCAAAGAATAATACAACTTCGTTGCGTAATATCCTCTTATCCCATGTTTTTTTAGATTGTGTAACTGCCCAAACAATGGCTGAAAAGCCACGAATTTGAGGTAGCAAATCTGGAAAATAACTATTGCTGGCGTATAGTTACACAGTTTTATATATTATTCAGCTACAGGATAATTGATTTCTGCTAATATTGATTTGATGATTTCTTCTGTAGCTGGGTTGTCAAATATAATCGTAACTTTCTTGGTAAATACATCTGCATCAATCGAAGTGACACCTGGAATCTCCGAGACCTCACTTTTTATGGTGTGAACACAGTGGTTACAAGAAATATTAGGAATGGTGTATGTTTTGGTTGTCATTATTAATCCTTTATTAGAATTATGTTTTATTAGCTGTATCGAATACTTCAATGATCTCTTTAAGAACTCGTTCACGCTCGCCAATATCTTCACCGCGCACCGCCTTAATCAAGCAAAAATTGATATGCTCATCCAATATCATCGTACTTACTTTTTTAATTGCAGCTTCAACAGCTTGAATTTGACGAATGACGTCGATGCAATAAGCCCCTTCTTCGATCATTCTTTCGATCCCGCGTATATGACCCTCAATATTTTTGAGTCTTTTCAGAGCATTCTCATGCTTCATCGACTACACTCCTTGTAATTACCCTACCCATACGGGGGGGGGATCATATAATATTATATTACCACTATACTCTAATTTGTCAAGTTTATTGTGGGAACATTGGCATCAGTACCGCTTCAAAGTTTTCAATCGGTACATAACCCAGCCATTGATTTAATATATTCCCCTGACCATCGATTAGAAAGAAATGCGGCTGGTATTTATAACCTAACGCTTTCTTGAATGGTTGGTTAGCTGGATCATCTATGTCGAGGTAAACAAAAGAAATTCTGCCCTGATATTTCCATTCCAATCCATTAATTACCGGCGCCATGCTTTTACACGTTGGACACCAATAAGCAAAAAACTCTATCAATTGATGCTTTCCCGTAACAAGTTGTACTGATTTAGGATCGGTAGCCCGCAAACTGGTGCGAACAATGGCTGTGCTGGTAGGCTTCCCTGTTGCATTATTCGTCTCCGCAAGAGTAACCATAGGAGTCTGGATCGGATTTATTGCTATTGGTTGAGTTGGGTTACTAACTAATCCCCCTCCAGGAGGTGGATAGGTATTATTAAAACCTATTTCATCATCGAAATCAGACGGCGGATTATCCAGCCCCGGATAAGGTTGTTGCATACTTACCGAATTCTGCGTCAATTGCAAAGAATCCGGACCCGGATAGGGTGGTTGTACATCTCCTGGAGTTTGCGTTCCCTGTAACGTCATCGGATATGGATTTATAGTTTCATTCGCAGCCGAATTTCCATTTAATATTTCTAGTCCAGGGTACAATTCAGTGACAATTTCTTGAGAAGGTGTAACGCTTGGAGAAGGAGTAGAAGTTGCTGGGAGTTTGGGAGTGCTTGAAGCTGGAATGATTTCAATAACCAATGTCTCCGAAGGTGTTGGCGCTGTTTGACATTTTTTTACACTACATGCGCTTTCGCAAAATATCAAAGCCAATAAAGTAATGAATAAAAGTGATTGTTGCTTCATCACAATTTTTACTACCATCCGCAAAAATCTTATCAGAAGGTTCGGTATTGTCAAGCATTCCTGAGAGACTTCTGAAAACACACTTCAAGGGAAAAAACTGTTGCGGTGTTAATTGTTTTCATGAGAATTTTTGGTAAACCCCTCATATAGTATTGTATGAATAAGAGTCACCAATTATTTCGCCAATAATTTATAATCCAATAACGTTTCATAGCCAGCTAGAGTGAGATACCGAATTGAATTGGTTTGCGGGTACTCCGTATCTGCAAATCAATCTAAATCGAGGTCTTTCCACTATAAGTAGAGCAGCTTCAACCCAATAGATATGATCGAGGTAAAAATGGATAAGGTAATAATCAAAGATTTATTAGCGGTTGGCATCATTGGGGTTAATGAATGGGAAAGAATCCATCCTCAACAAATTTTAATCAACTTAACCCTGTATACCGATACTTGGAAAGCAGGAAAATCTGACAATATTGAAGATTGTGTCAGCTACAGCATTATTGGGAAAAAAGTGCTTGCACATGCCGAAACCGCTGCCAGGAAAACTGTGGAAGCGCTGGCAGCCGACCTGGCAAACATTTGTTTAGAAGATCCCAGGGTGAAGAAGGTGACCGTCAGAGTCGAGAAACCTCGAGCAGTTACCTATACTGGCTCAGTAGGAGTTGAAATCGAACGTGAGCGGGGCATAAAAGAATAATTTGGCCTTAAAACAACGAAGCGGAACCTCGCGATATGTTATCCAAAAATTCCTGACGCGTAGCAATGCTTTTCCTAAAAACCCCAAACATTGAGGATGTAGTCATTCGGGCGTCATGCTTTTTTACTCCCCGCATGGTTGCACAAAGATGCAGTCCTTCCACTACCACGGCTACTCCCAAAGGATGCAGCAGTTCATCTAAAAATTCAGCAATTTGTCGGGTCATCCGCTCTTGTAATTGTAAGCGATGAGCAAACATATCCACCAGACGGGGGATTTTTGATAAACCAACTATTCTGCCATTAGGCAGATAAGCAACATGCGCTCTGCCGATGAAAGGCAAAAGATGGTGTTCACACAAACTATAAAATTCGATATCTCGCACCAGAACCATCTCATCATAACTTGCCTCAAACAGGGCATCGTTGACTGTACTGATCGGATCAACCCGATAACCATCCAATAATTCTTCGTACATTCTTGCTACACGTTCGGGAGTCTTAAGCAAGCCCTCTCGTTGAGGATCCTCACCAAATGCCTCGAGCATATTTTCAACAGAGCGCATTATGGTTTCTAAATCCATCTCAGAATCTTGACGGAGATCAGCGATTTGCATTAAAGCCATATGGTTCAAATTCATTTTCATGGGTCGTCTCTTTATTGATGATTTTTGCCGGGTATTTCTCACTCATAAGATCACGATATTTAAACCAATTCAATAAAAATCATTAATATGAGTACCCGGTGTTATGAATAACATTATTTTTAGTTAAAGATACTCTTAATTGATTTCACTCCGGGAAAGTTCTACCGAAAGTGATCTTTCAGAAAAATACATACTTTTTAAAAATTATTCTCCTGTTGGGAGGCAACGTCATTATGTTCAGAGTATCCAATTCATGGATTAAAAGCACTACTTGCGAGATATTTATATATGAATATTATTGTGACTAACAATTTTTAATGGATCGTTAAAGATTGCCGGGGGGTAGTTTAATCGTAATGTTTACAAAAGTCAACCAGCGAATAATACCAATATGATTACTCTCTGGGGGTCCAATAATGGCATCCCCGGCTTGTGCGGTTATGAAGCGCTGCCTGTGCAACAATCGAAGCGACCTCCACCGCATTTCGCAATCCGATTAATCCATCATCCAGCTTTGTTGTGCGGTAAAAGGTTTCGATTTCATTCCATAAATGACGCAATTCTCGAATAGCGCGTGTCAATCGATCTATGTTGCGTTCTAATCCAACATAGTACCACATGATATTTTGAATAGTTTGCATATCCCCTTGAATTAAACTCAAATCGACATCAGTAATCAATCCGCTTTCATCCCACAATGGAATTTTCGAATCGAAAAACTCTTTTGAGAAATTTCCTTCATTAAACTTATTTTCAATATGCCGAGCTGCACGGTTTCCCCAAACAAGCCCCTCCAATAATGATGTCGATGCCAGACGATTGGCACCATGAAGGCCAGTGCAGCTGACCTCACCAATTGCATACAAATTGTCGATTGTGGACCGCCCCCACTCATCAACCAATATGCCCCCACAAAAATAATGTGCAGCAGGAATTACCGGGATAGGGTTTTGGGTAATATCAATGCCCACTTTGAGACAAGTCTTATATATGTTGGGAAATCGCTCTCGTATTACGGTAGCAGGCATATGTGACGCAATATCCAATAACACATGGGAATATCCATGTTTTTCCATTTCGAAATGAATTGCCCTTGCTACAATATCACGCGGCGCTAGATCTTTCCATTCGGGAGAATACTTCTCCATAAACGGGATACCTTCCGGAGAAAGCAATATTCCTCCCTCTCCTCTAACAGCCTCACTGATGAGAAATCCCTCTACTCCCGGCGCTGCCAATGCCGTTGGATGAAACTGAATATACTC
>JAAZNS010000474.1 GCA_012798185.1 Chloroflexota bacterium
TATCATAGTAGACACTATCGTCAGCAACATGGTTTGATAAAATCATTGTGGTATCTTTAGATGATGCTTCATTTTTTAAACTGTCTTTAACGAGTGGTCTGTCGTACCGGCTTACCATTTTAATAGTGTCTTTTCTTGAGTCCGATGCTTTCAATATTACCCCTGCATCATTTACACTTATTAAAAATGGCGATATTAAAACCGCTAGTATTGTAATTAAAAAGTATTGCTTAATCATTTTCATTCTCCATTTTAGATTTATTTACAAGTTATGGTAAAGAAGGAGAGAAATGTGGACAATGTCTAATTTCAGGTTTAAATCCTTTATAATACGCGACACCCCATAATACATCTGCATTCGAAATCTGGCAATCTCCGTTATAATCGGCCGTAACATAAAACCAATCGGCCCCGTTGATTTGATACGGAACATGACAAGAATCCCGAGGGGGTGGCCCCAGTTGTTTTAAATAAGCTACCAGGTGGGTAATATCTGATCCCCTAGCTTCACCATTGCCATTAACGTCTCCCGGGATATAATCGCAGGTGTCGCAAACCCCTACCGCATTCCATGCGTCCGCCACATTTCGAGCGGTGTGGGTTGTCGTATCTATTTGTAGCGCTGCCCTTATTGAACCATCACGAGCATTCCAGAATGTTGAGTTCGGCGGCCATAACCTTTGTCGGTTTGCTGTATACATCACATTAAAAGCACTTTGTATTCCACTCCCTTGGACAGTAATACCATTATGAGTACCACCGTTTGATAGTAAATAGAACATCTTATTGGGGACCCCGCAATTCGTATGGACATAACAATGGTCGTTAGTAGTATCAGGAATACAACCGGTCAAATTACGCCATAGGTTATCGCTTAAGTATGTATCAGGTTGATCGCTAAGGTGTGGTTCTTTCATATTATTAACCACTTTAGACGGGTTATTTATCCAATGGTTCTTTCCGATTAACCAGCAATCATCGTTATGTTGACCCAGCCAATCATAATTGAAGTAAGCCGCCATCATGTTGGAAAATGCTTCACTAAGCGCGCCCGATTCATTTTCATAAACTAAATTCGATTCAGAATATGTAATTCCGTGTGCCCATTCGTGCGCCACAACATCCGGAATACCGGCGAAAGACCGTTTATCCGAATCGACATTTCCATAAATGACCCCGGTACCGTCAAAGGATGCGTTGTTATGTTTCCCCGGATGTTCGACCCAGGAATCCATGTAATATCCTTGGTTATTATAACTATTACGATTTAACCTGCTGAGCATAAAATCATAAACCTGTCCCGCATAACAATGTGCGTCTACTCCAGAGGCTTGATTCGCCGCATTCCAGGTATTGTCTCTATCTTTCATTTTTAATCTTGAAAAAGGCGCTGAAACATCCCAGATGTAAGTTGTGTTTGCACCAAAATCAGGTTGATGTCCCCCATGCCCATGCGGGTTATATCCATTTCTTCTTGTTATATCTTCCAAAACATAAGCTGTATCTCCTATGCATCTGCCATCTACATGATTTTGTTGATTTCCCATAACTCCAATTCCACTTCCCACCTTATGAGAATCGGCGCAGGCGCAGAAAGTAACTGGGTATATATTCTCTTGTATGTTCGTATATCCCGGCCCTCCAATAGAATCACCAAATGAAAGACCTCCAGATACCGGATGCTGCCCCGAAACAAAGATGCTTGCAGTCTGCCCGATTAAATTTGTGTCATTGGCAGTAGTCATCCTAAAATGGCATATAGTAAGCGAATCATGAGGATTTAAATATGGATTAGACGCGCCTCCAAGGTCCGAAAAGCCCATGAAAGCTTGGATTGTCCACCCCGGCCAAGGATAACCTTGAAACCGTTTATTGAAAAAAGCATCGTCCCAAAAATTGAAAAATGAATTAAATGAACATCCCAATGAATCTCTGGCAATTATATAATTATTATTGGATGCCAACGGTATGTTAAGGTCGGCAATCCTTACAGTAGTCTCGGGTGAATAAACCGTAACGGGAATATCTATGGTGTCTGCTATCGGAATATGAATATTAGGATATCCGTAATGGACGATAATTTGTTGATACTGTCCAAACGTGGATTATACCCCCCCCATTACGCCAATCAGAACCATCGCGAAAATCAGCTTCTTTGCCATCGGCTCCTCCTAAAATTATACGATTTTCACTCAACTTCCGACAAGCTGTAATTCAATGTTGTGCTATATTCATAATGATAGATAAGTGGGCTGTCAAGGTTTATTATTAATAAAAGGCCGGGAGAAAACTATCCTAACCAATTCATTTTTATCAGTAATTTGCCAGAAAAAGCTTGACATAAAACGAAATATTCGATGTTGACGGACACTCAGAAAAAAACAGGCGGGATAATCCTTCGATTCCCGCCTTGAATTCTAAATTAATTTATAATCAGAGATCCCGACTTTAAAATTCTGCCAGTCTGAGCGTCGATCCAAAATCCCCATGAATTACCAA